>NZ_LWBK01000006.1:0-148690 GCF_001614195.1 Bacillus sp. VT 712
TCGAGCCATTAGCTCAGTTGGTAGAGCATCTGACTTTTAATCAGAGGGTCGAAGGTTCGAGTCCTTCATGGCTCACCATTTTAAATACACACATGCGGGTGTGGCGGAATTGGCAGACGCGCTAGACTTAGGATCTAGTGTCTTTACGACGTGGGGGTTCAAGTCCCTTCACCCGCACCATTTAATTTCATAATGCGCGGAAGTAGTTCAGTGGTAGAACACCACCTTGCCAAGGTGGGGGTCGCGAGTTCGAACCTCGTCTTCCGCTCCACAAATAAGTCCTGCCGGGGTGGTGGAATTGGCAGACACACAGGACTTAAAATCCTGCGGTAGGTGACTACCGTGCCGGTTCAAGTCCGGCCCTCGGCACCATTTTAATAAGCGCCCGTAGCTCAATTGGATAGAGCGTTTGACTACGGATCAAAAGGTTAGGGGTTCGACTCCTCTCGGGCGCGCCATAAACGGGAAGTAGCTCAGCTTGGTAGAGCACTTGGTTTGGGACCAAGGGGTCGCAGGTTCGAATCCTGTCTTCCCGACCATTTCTGGGGCCTTAGCTCAGCTGGGAGAGCGCCTGCCTTGCACGCAGGAGGTCAGCGGTTCGATCCCGCTAGGCTCCACCAATTTAATACATTTATGATAATATGGCGGTGTAGCTCAGCTGGCTAGAGCGTACGGTTCATACCCGTGAGGTCGGGGGTTCGATCCCCTCCGCCGCTACCATATATAATATACGGAGGAATACCCAAGTCCGGCTGAAGGGATCGGTCTTGAAAACCGACAGGGGTGTTAAAGCCCGCGGGGGTTCGAATCCCTCTTCCTCCGCCATTATATTATTATCAAATTATCGCGGGGTGGAGCAGTCTGGTAGCTCGTCGGGCTCATAACCCGAAGGTCGCAGGTTCAAATCCTGTCCCCGCAACCAAAGTGGTCCCGTGGTGTAGCGGTTAACATGCCTGCCTGTCACGCAGGAGATCGCGGGTTCGATTCCCGTCGGGACCGCCATTATAAAAAGGCTCGGTAGCTCAGTTGGTAGAGCAAAGGACTGAAAATCCTTGTGTCGGCGGTTCGATTCCGTCCCGAGCCACCATCTATATGGCGATTGTGGCGAAGTGGTTAACGCATCGGATTGTGGTTCCGACATTCGTGGGTTCGATTCCCATCAGTCGCCCCATATAATTAAGCGGGTGTAGTTTAATGGTAAAACCTCAGCCTTCCAAGCTGATGTCGTGAGTTCGATTCTCATCACCCGCTCCATAATGGGCCTATAGCTCAGCTGGTTAGAGCGCACGCCTGATAAGCGTGAGGTCGGTGGTTCGAGTCCACTTAGGCCCACCATTTATTATTCCACAGTAGCTCAGTGGTAGAGCAATCGGCTGTTAACCGATCGGTCGTAGGTTCGAGTCCTACCTGTGGAGCCATTATATTGGGGAAGTACTCAAGAGGCTGAAGAGGCGCCCCTGCTAAGGGTGTAGGTCGCGTAAGCGGCGCGAGGGTTCAAATCCCTCCTTCTCCGCCAGTCAATTTTAATAATGGCCCGTTGGTCAAGTGGTTAAGACACCGCCCTTTCACGGCGGTAACACGGGTTCGAATCCCGTACGGGTCATATCTAAAAAGGTTTGCATTTATGCAAACCTTTTTTATTTATTTGAAAACCGTCTAATAAATAGATGGTTTTTTTATTTTCGTAAAAATATTCAGAGAAGAAGGAAAAAACAGCTGCTTTATGGAATGTAAATTAGATAATAGAAATGATAGAAGAAGGTTTATTTACTAGGTTAATTGTTATCAAGGAGGGGTATTTTTGAATTCGACTGTTCAACCTACTGATTTTGACATCCATCTTTATCACGAAGGAAATTTATTTCATAGTTATAAGCTTTTTGGGGCACATAAGTTAACAATAAACAGCACAGAGGGAGTACGTTTTTCTGTCTGGGCTCCTAATGCTTCTGCAGTAAGTATTGTGGGTGATTTTAATGAATGGAACGGTTTGAATCACCGGCTAGAGCGATTAAATTCTGAAGGGATATGGACAATATTCATTCCGTATCTTGAAGAGGATATGATTTATAAATATGAAATTACAACTCGTGATGGAACAAAACTACTAAAAGCTGATCCTTATGCTTTTCATAGTGAAGTAAGACCCGATACTGCTTCTAAAATTTATTATTTAGAAGGGTACAAGTGGGGAGATCGGTATTGGAAACGTAAGAAGAAACAACAAACTATTTATGAAAAGCCTATGTGTATTTACGAATTACATGCTGGTTCATGGAAAGTTCATGAGGATGGTGAACTATATACGTATCGTGAGTTAGCTGAAGAGTTAATTCCTTATGTAATAGAACAAGGGTTTACTCATATCGAACTATTACCTCTAGTTGAGCATCCGCTCGATAAATCTTGGGGGTACCAAGGAACTGGTTATTTTTCTGCAACCAGTCGATACGGTTCACCACATGATTTAATGTATTTTATTGACCAGTGTCATCAAAGCAGCATAGGTGTTCTTTTAGATTGGGTTCCAGGGCATTTTTGTAAAGATGCGCATGGATTATATATGTTTGATGGTTCACCCACGTATGAATATAAGAACGAATTAGATCGCGAAAACTATACATGGGGCACGGCTAATTTTGACTTAGGTAAACCGGAAGTACAAAGTTTCTTAATATCAAATGCACTTTTTTGGTTAGAATACTTTCACATTGATGGTTTTAGAGTCGATGCTGTTGCTAATATGTTATATTGGCCAAATTCTCATGAATTGGTTGAGAATCAATATGCTGTTCAATTCTTAAGAAAGCTGAATGAGGCGGTTTTTGCTTATGATTCGACTATCTTAATGATGGCTGAAGATTCAACGGATTGGCCATTAGTTACGGCTCCTACATATGACGGTGGGCTAGGTTTTAATTATAAATGGAACATGGGCTGGATGAACGATGTTTTAACTTATATGGAAGCCGACATTCATCAAAGAGCAAATCTTCATGAAAAAATGACTTTCTCTTTAATGTATGCCTTTAATGAAAACTTTATTTTACCATTCTCTCATGATGAAGTAGTTCATGGAAAGAAATCATTGTTAAATAAAATGCCTGGAGACTATTGGAGGAAATTTGCACAGCTTCGGTTATTATACGGTTATTTTATTGCTCATCCTGGCAAAAAATTGCTATTTATGGGCGGAGAATTTGGTCAGTTTGATGAGTGGAAAGACGCAAGTGATTTAGATTGGCAGCTATATGACTTTGATATGCACCAAAGTTTAAATAGCTATTTCAAAGAACTTCTTAAGATTTATAAACGAAGTAAACCACTTTATGAATTAGATCATCAAGAAGAGGGTTTCTCTTGGATTGATGTGAATAATCGAGAACAAAAAATCTTTTCATTTATTCGAACATCAACAAATAGTCAAGATAAGCTTGTTGTGGTATGTAACTTCTCAGATGTTCCATATCATGCATATAAAGTAGGTGTTCCTCTAAACACAGAATATGTTGAGGTCATCAATAGTGATCATGTTGATTTTGGAGGTTCTGGAGTTGTTAACCCAAAACCTTTAAAAGTAATCGAAGAAGGATTTCATGGTCTACCATTTCATATTGAAATGGATGTACCACCCTTTGGGATTAGCATCATGAGAACAAAGAAAAAACGGGGGGAGAGAAGAAACAATGTTAAAAAAGAAGTGCGTAGCGATGTTGTTGGCAGGAGGAAAAGGTAGTCGATTAAGTTCGCTTACAAAAAATTTAGCAAAGCCAGCTGTTCCATTTGGTGGGAAGTATCGAATTATTGATTTTGCGCTAAGCAATTGCTCCAACTCTGGGATTGAAACAGTTGGAATTTTAACGCAGTACCAGCCTTTACTCTTACACTCTTACATTGGTATTGGAAGCGCTTGGGACTTAGATAGAAGAGACGGAGGCGTTACTGTATTACCTCCTTATTCAGAGTCATCAGGGGTAAAGTGGTATAAAGGAACTGCCAGCGCTATTTATGAAAACCTAAACTACCTATGCCAGTATGAGCCTGAGTATGTGTTAATTTTATCAGGAGACCATATTTACAAAATGAATTATGAAAGTATGCTAGATTATCATATTGAAAAAGAAGCAGATGTATCTATCTCAGTAATTGAAGTTCCTTGGGATGAAGCAAGTAGGTTTGGAATTTTAAATACAAATGAAGCCTTAGAAGTTCAAGAATTTGATGAAAAGCCACAGTATCCAAAAAATAACTTGGCATCTATGGGTATTTATATTTTTAAATGGAATATTCTTAAAGAATATTTAGAAATGGATGCACGTAACCCTTATTCTAGTCATGACTTCGGAAAAGATGTCATTCCGCTATTGTTAGAAGAGAAAAAGCGTTTAATGGCATATCCATTTAAAGGATATTGGAAGGATGTAGGAACGGTTAAGAGCCTATGGGAAGCAAATATGGATTTATTAGATGAAAGTGATGAGCTCAATTTATTTGACTCTTCGTGGAAGGTCTATTCCGTAAATCCGAGTCAACCCCCTCAATACATTGCTCCAACAGCATGCGTCGTAGAATCATTAGTCAATGAAGGCTGCGTAGTTGAAGGTAGTATTGAACGTTCCGTGTTATTTCCAGGTGTACAAATTGGTAGTGGTTCAGAAGTAAAGCGAAGCGTTGTGATGCCATCAGCAAAGGTTGGCGTAAACGTATATATTGAAAATGCTATTATTCCGTCAGACGTAATTATTCCAGATGGAACAATTATTAAGCCAACCAAGGGAAAAGAAGAAGTTATTTTAGTGACGAATGAACTGTTAGAGTCCATTTCATAACGCATTTAATTAACAGAGAGGATGAACTACATTGAATAATCAAATGCTAGGCATTATTGATGCTTGCACAACTACGAGCTCCTTACAACCATTAACTTTTTATCGTTCAATTGCGGCTGTTCCATTTGCAGGACGCTACCGATTAATTGATTTTATGCTATCAAACATGGTTAATTCTGGTGTGCAAAGCGTAGCTATATTTCCGAAAGATCGCTATCGTGCTCTTACCGACCATATTGGTTCAGGCAAGGAGTGGGATTTAGACCGAAAAAGAGATGGTCTATTCATTTTTCCACCTGTAAAAAACGATTTAAAATTAGAAGACCCATCGCTAATTGCTCAATTCCGCTATCATATTGATTATTTCCTTCGAAGTAAACAAGATTACGTTATTATTGCAAACAGCTATACCATTTGTACCATTGATTTTAACCAAGTATTAAAGCGTCATGTAGCTCAAGGTGCAGTTGTAACGTCAGTAGTGAACGGTAATACACCTCTAAATATATACATTATTAATAAAAAAGCGTTACTTGATATCCTACAAAATGAAACCCAAGACTTTGATACGATTACAGAGCTCGTACACTATCTTTCTTCGTCCTCGAAAGTGATCACGTATGAGCAAAATGGGTACCTTTCTCAAGTAGATTCGCTAGAAGCCTATTATAAAGCTAGTATGGATATTTTATCTGCAGAAACATGGAAGCAGCTATTTTTAAGAACTCGTCCAATCTATACAAAAACAAAAGATGAACCTCCAACACGCTATGCAAAAACAGCTGTCGTGAAAAATTCAATGATTGCTAACGGTTGCGTTATTGAAGGGCATGTGGAAAATAGTATTATTTTCCGAGGAGTAAAGATAGGAAAAGGTGCAGTTGTTAAAAATAGTATCGTGATGCAAAAAGGAGCTATTCTTGAGAATAGTGTATTAAACTATGTTGTTTTAGATAAAGATGTAAAAATAGGTAGCCATGAAGAGTTGAATGGTGAACCTAATCTACCAAGAGTATTAGCAAAAGGAACAGTTCAAGGAGCGTTGATGAATTCGTGAATGTATTATTTGCAGTGTCAGAATGTGTACCCTTTATTAAAACAGGGGGATTAGCAGACGTAGCTGGTGCTTTGCCTAAAGAATTGAAGCAGTTGGGTACTAACGTGTCCGTGATTATGCCTAAGTATAGCTTGATTTCTGAGAAGTACAGTGAGCAGATGACTCTAGAAAAAGTGATCTACGTCCAAGTTGGCTGGAGAAGACAATATTGTGGGATTTATACGCTAGAAATGAATGGTACTCAGTACATTTTTATCGATAATGAATACTATTTTAAAAGAGATAGTCTGTACGGTCATTATGATGATGCGGAGCGCTTTGCTTTTTTCTCCAAAGCGGTACTAGAGGCTATTCCAACTCTAGTAAATGAGCCGGATATTATTCATTGTCATGACTGGCATACAGCCATGATTCCGTTTCTATTAAGAGCACAATATAGTATGTATGACCATATTGAGACAGTATTCACCATTCATAACTTACAATTTCAGGGTATCTTTCCAAAGCAGAATTTATATGAGCTATTAAACTTAAATGAGTATCATTTTACGTCCAACCAGTTAGAGTTTTATGGCAATTTAAATTTTATGAAAGGCGGCATTGTCTCTGCGGATAAAATTACGACAGTGAGCCCAACTTATCGAAATGAAATCCAAATGCCTTATTATGGTGAAAAGTTAGATGGGTTACTAAGACAACGAGACCAGGATTTGATAGGGATTGTAAATGGTATTGATGACCAAGCCTATAATCCGGAAAATGATGAATTAATTGCATTTAACTACTCAGCTCAAGATTTAGCAGGTAAGTATAAGAATAAAGAAGATTTACAAGCATACCTTGGATTAGATGTGAGAAATGATGTTCCACTTGTTTCAATGGTCACGCGATTAACAAAGCAAAAAGGGTTAGATCTTGTAAAGCATGTTTTTCATGAAATAATTCGTTTAGATGCGCAGGTTGTTATACTGGGAACAGGTGAAGCAGAATTTGAATCATTTTTTAAAGAGATGGAATCTCAGTATCCCAATCAGGTAAAAGCAATTATTGGTTTTAATGAAGCGCTAGCGCATAAAGTGTATGCAGGATCAGATTTATTTTTAATGCCTTCAAAGTTTGAGCCATGTGGATTAGGTCAATTAATTGCGTTACGCTATGGTGCAATACCCATCGTTAGAGAAACAGGTGGGCTAAACGATACGGTCCTTTCGTATAATGAGTATACCTATGAAGGAAACGGATTTACTTTTGCAAACTATAACGCTCACGATATGCTTTACACAATTGAAAGGGCAATTTCCTTTTACAATGATAAGGACGTGTGGGAGAAATTAATGCGAGACGCTATGAGTCAAGATTATAGCTGGGCGCAATCGGCATTTAAATACAATCAACTATATGCGAACTTAACATCTATTTCATCTTGAAAGGGTGATAAGCTTGTTCTCTAATAAAGAAAGCTTTCAAAAAGTATTTTTAAAAAAGTTAGAAATGACTTATGGGAAAAGCTTCAAAGAATCGACGGTACAAGATCAATACCATACGTTAGGAAATATGGTGAGAGAGTATATTAGTAGTGATTGGATTGCTACTAATGAGGCTCAGAGATCAAATCACTCAAAACAAGTGTATTATCTATCGATTGAATTTCTATTAGGCAGGCTATTAGGACAAAACTTACTTAATCTTGGAATAAAAGAAGTAGTTGAAGAAGGGTTAAAGGATTTAAATATTTCACTAGAAGAGATTGAGGAAATTGAAGCAGATGCTGGGTTAGGGAATGGTGGATTGGGCCGGTTAGCTGCTTGCTTTTTAGATTCTTTAGCCTCTTTAAATTTACCAGGGCATGGATGTGGAATTCGATATAAGCATGGGTTATTCGATCAAAAGATTGTGGATGGCTTTCAAGTAGAGTTACCTGAACAATGGCTTCGCCACGGTAACTCTTGGGAAGTGAGGAAAGTTGATCAATCCATTGAAGTGAACTTCTGGGGAGACGTTGAATATTACAGTGATAATGGTAAACTAGCATTTCGACATATTAACGGAGAGTCTATTTTAGCTGTGCCGTACGACATTCCTGTAGTAGGTTATGACACGACTACAGTGAATACGCTTCGACTTTGGAATGCAGAACCTGCCTCATTTCCAGTACATAAAGACGTAATGCAGTATAAAAGAGAAACGGAAGCAGTCTCTGAATTTTTATATCCAGATGACACCCATGAAGATGGTAAAATTTTAAGGTTAAAGCAGCAATATTTTCTTGTATCAGCTAGTTTGCAAAGTATTGTTCGTTCACATCGTATCGTATACGGGACGCTTGCCAATCTACATGAAAAAGTAGCTATTCATATTAATGACACTCACCCTGTATTAGCTATACCAGAGCTTATGCGCATTCTATTAGATGAGGAAAAGCTTAGCTGGGATGATGCTTGGCATATTACTACACAGACAATCTCATATACGAATCATACAACGTTATCTGAAGCTTTAGAAAAATGGCCAATTCATTTATTTAAGCCACTTCTTCCTCGCATTTATATGATTGTGGAAGAAATTAACCAACGCTTTTGTGAAGAGTTGTGGAAACGATATCCTTATCAATGGAAAAGAATTGAGGATATGGCAATTATCGCACATGATATGGTGAAAATGGCTCATTTAGCTATTGTAGGCAGCCATAAAGTAAACGGTGTAGCTAAAATACACACCGATATTTTGAAAAAGCGAGAAATGAAAAACTTCTTTGATTTCTATCCACAGAAATTTATTAATAAAACAAATGGTATTACTCATAGACGATGGCTGTTAAAGGCGAATCCAGAATTATCAATACTTCTCAATGAAACCATTGGTGATGAATGGGTGAAAAACCCTTACGCATTAAAACAGTTGGAATCTTATGCTCAAGATAAAAATTTTAAAGACCAATTAAAAAAAGTAAAGCAACAGCGAAAAGATATTTTAAGCGAAGTTATCAAAAAGCAAACTGGTATTGAAATAAATCCACAATCAATCTTTGATGTGCAGGTGAAGAGACTGCATGCTTATAAGCGACAGTTGCTAAATGTACTTCATATTATGTACCTGTACAATCGTTTAAAAGAGGATTCTAACTTTAAAATTGTACCGAGAACGTTCATCTTTGGGGCAAAAGCTTCCCCAGGATATTATTATGCTAAGAAGGTTATTAAGTTAATTAACTCAGTGGCTGATGTAGTAAATAGTGATCCCGTCACATCGCCGTTTTTAAAAGTTGTTTTTCTCGAAAACTATCGTGTTTCTTTAGCTGAAGATGTGTTTACAGCAGCGGATGTTAGTGAACAAATCTCAACTGCTAGTAAAGAAGCATCAGGAACAGGGAATATGAAATTCATGATGAACGGTGCTTTAACCGTTGGAACAATGGATGGAGCAAACGTAGAAATTGCGGAAGTTGTTGGAGAAAATAATATGTTTATCTTTGGCTTATCATCCGAGGAAGTTCTACACTATCAACAAAACGGTGGGTATCGTTCATTTGATTATTACCATCATGATCAACGAATCAAAAAAGTGTTAGAGCAGCTTACAAACGGCTTTTTTAAGAATACTTATGATTTATTTGAGCCAATTTATGATTCTTTGTTAATGCAAAATGATGAATACTATGTACTGAGAGACTTTGCGTCCTACGTTCAAGCACAGGAAAAAGTAAATCAAGCATATGGTGACAAAGACAAGTGGTTTGAAATGAGTGCGTTAAATATTGCTCAATCAGGTTATTTCTCTAGTGATCGCACAATATCAGAATATGCAAAGGAAATTTGGGAGATTAATTCATCAAAACAAATATTATCATACTAAAAAAGGAGCCTTTAGGCTCCTTTTTATCTATTGTCACCACTTAAGAAATTCCCTTAAAGGTATATTCAACATAAAAAAACAGGAGTATTACGCTACTCCTGTTAATCTGTATAATGTTCTTTCTCGTGAGAAGGGAGGTCACCAAAAGTGGTCATGATGCCTTCTTCATCTAAGCTTTGTTCATACTCTTCATGTTGCTTGGACGGATAGACAACAATTTCTTTTCCATATAAATCAGTACCTACAAAGTTCTCATAGTCTTCTACATAACCGACGTTTTCGTCATGCTCAATATATGTGTCGTTATAAGAAGAAATATCTCCTTCAAAATCAGATGGGGACTCAGACGTTCCATACCTCTCTACGTCTTGCCAAGAATCTTCTGCGTCATATTCAGTTGCTCCGGAAGTGTCCAGGTCGTATTGTCCAAATGGATGACGAGGACTTAATTCTTCGATAGGTCTTTGGTGTGATGTTTCCTGAGATGGACTATGCTCTTTACAATACAACGTGGTAGGAACTGCTTCTAGTCGTTCAAAGCTAATATCCTTCCCACATGTTTTACATTTTCCATATGTGGTTGCCTCCATCGCATTTAAAGCAGTCTTAATTTCCTCTAGCTCTTCCCGTGTATGTTCATATAATGCAATGTCTTTTTCCCGTTCATAAATTTCACTCGCCATATCTCCAGGGTGGTTATCATAACTTGATAACTCCCCTGTTGAATCATGTAAACTTTGGGATGTTAATCCAAAATCATTATTATCTTTTAACTGGTTTAGTAAGTTTTCCTGCTCAGTTAATAATACGTCCCTTAATTGGTTTAGCTGCTTGTTGGAAATCATAAAAATTCTCTCCCTTTTCCCTTGAATTACTCAATTCCACATTATTATGTGTTAAATGATTTAAAAAAATTAAGCTCTATCGTGTTTCACATGTGAAATGATTGGCATTTATGATGAAATGTGTAATGACTTCTTCCATTAGTTATGGAAAAACTAGGTGGTAGATACTTTCAATGATGAAGGAGAGTTGATACTTTCCGTAGTTATATCACGTAACGCAGAAACCAAGAGCACAAACTCGTTAACTTCTGATGAGATATGATACAATCTTATCAAAGGAATTCAGTTGTCAAACTAGATTTTTTTACAACGAAAGTTTATAATAAATTGGTTAAAGACTTACGAGATTATAAACGGGGGGACGTAGTGTGATTGCAATAACTGAACAGTTAATACATGATCATTTATCAAAGGCAATTGAATGTGCCAGAAATGAAAGTAATACAAAACTTGTCAGCGTAGTCAAAAAAGTAAGACCTATTGACCCCCTTATTTTTTATGCAAACGGCTATAGACAGTTTTGTAAAGAACGTTTCTTTTGGAGAGATTCGAACCAACAGTACACGTTCGTTGGATTAGGAAGAGCTTATACGCTGTCTTCCAAAGAAGGGTCTGCGCGTTTTTTTGATACAGAAAAACAATGGAAGCGCTTTAAAAAAGATATTTTATATACAAATAACGTAGAATTTCCAAATGGTACAGGTCCTCTGCTTTTTGGAGGATTCTCATTTGATCCTTATCAAAAAAAGGACAGCTATTGGACGGATTTTTCCAATAGTAAATTTGTAATTCCTTCTGTTCTGTATACAGAGGCAGATGGAAATGGGTATCTAAGTATAAACATTAAAGTAAGTGGTGAAGACAATATACAAGATCACCTTAAGCACATTGAAGAGTTTGAAGGATTGTTAATAAATCAAGAGTATGATGGCAGTAGCTACTCATCACCTTTACTATTAACAAAAGAAGAAATTGATGTACAAAGGTTTACAAAAAATGTTCAAAATGCTACTTCCTTAATTCAACAAGAAAAAATTGAAAAAGTCGTGCTAGCTCGACAGTTAAAAGCAACATTTACTGAAGCAATTTCGACAGAGTACGTTATTCAGCGTTTACTGAGAGAGCAGCCTACAAGCTACACCTTCATTTTTGAGAATGAAAACCAACATTTTGTTGGTGCATCTCCAGAGCGTTTGGTGCAGAAAGAAGGAGACTATGTTTTTTCAACTTGTTTAGCGGGTTCCATTAAGCGAGGAAAAACACGTAAAGAAGATGCGCTTCTAGGTGATGAGCTTTTAAATGACCAAAAAAATTTAATTGAGCATGACGTGGTCGTGCATATGATTAAAGAAGCAATGGACGCCTATTGTATGGAAGTAGAAATACCTATGCAGCCAACATTGTATAAAACGAAGCATATCCAACATCTCTATACACCTGTACGAGGTAAAATCAAGAAAGGTGTGACATTGTTTTCTCTGTTGAAAGAGCTCCACCCAACACCTGCTCTAGGAGGATATCCGCAAAAAGAATCCTTGTCCATTATTCGAAAGTTAGAGCCGTTCGATCGTGGATGGTATGCAGCTCCAATTGGGTGGATTGATATTAACGGTAACGGAGAGTTTATTGTTGGGATTCGTTCAGGTGTAATTGAACGACAACAAGCGATGCTTTTTGCAGGGTGTGGGATTGTAGCAGATTCGACACCTGAGAGTGAATACGAAGAAACAACGATTAAATTTAATCCAATGCTATCAGCTTTAGGGGGTATAGCAAGTGGACCATACTGATCAGTTAACTGCTTACGTAGCAGCTTTTGTAGACGAACTAGCTAAATTAGGTGTAAATCATGTTGTGGTAAGCCCTGGTTCTCGCTCAACACCGATTGCTATGTTAATGTCTGAGCATGAAAAGATAAAAGTTCATTTAAATATTGATGAGCGCTCGGCTGGATTTTTTGCTTTAGGTATGGCAAAAGCAAAAAATCAGCCTGTTGCGCTTGTTTGTACATCTGGAACAGCTGCTGCAAATTATTTTCCAGCAGTTGTCGAAGCACATCACTCAAGGGTTCCTCTACTTGTCATTACGGCAGATCGTCCGCATGAACTGCGTGAGGTAGGAGCTCCACAGGCAATTAATCAACAATACTTATTTAGTCATTATGCAAAGTGGTTTGTGGATACAGCTTTACCAGAAGCTGCGGAAGAGGCAATTCGTTATATTCGAACTGTGGCTGGAAGAGCTGTTAGCGTTTCAGCTGGTGCTCCAAAAGGTCCTGTTCATATTAACATGCCGCTTCGTGAACCAATTGTTCCAAATCTTTCTTTAGAAAATTTATGGAGCTTACATGAGCGTGACAACTCGTACGTTTCGTTTAATAAGGGAAATCCAATGCTTTCTAGTCAAGCTTTTGCGCATATTGGTCAGTTCATAAAAGACGAAACAAAAGGTTTGATCATATGTGGAGATCAGCTAAAGGGGGAAGATAAACAGGCTATTGTAGAGTTAGCAAGTTATCTTCAATTTCCAATTATTGCAGATCCACTCTCGCAGATGAGAAGCGGTGATCATGCTAAAAATCTCGTTATCGATACGTACGATTCTTTTTTGAAAAAAGAAGGAATTCAACCGCTATTGAAGCCAGAAGTTGTCATTCGGTTTGGTGCCATGCCTGTGTCAAAGGGTTTGACTTTATTTTTAAAAGCGTATGAGCCAAAAGCTGTTTTTGTAGTAGATGAAAGTAATGGATGGCGAGATCCTACACTTCGCTCAACGCATATGATTCAGTGCAACGAAGGGCTATTCGCTCGTGAATTACCAAAGTATATAGGAAGTAAGAAATCTTCTAATTCATGGAGTGAAAAGTGGATTGAATTAAATAAGCAGGTTAAGGATTCGTTAAAAATCAACTTACAAGATAAGTGGTTTGAAGGTAGCATTGTACAGGAACTATCAAAGCTTTTACCAGCTAATTCGGCTTTGTTTATTGGCAACTCAATGCCAATAAGAGATGTAGATTCGTTTTTCTTTGCGACAGATAAACCAATTCACTTATTTGCAAATCGCGGTGCTAATGGCATTGATGGTGTTGTTTCATCAGCTTTAGGTGTTAGCACGGAATATGAACATACTGTACTTTTAATTGGGGACTTATCTTTTTACCATGATTTAAACGGCTTGCTCGCTGCTAAAATGCATAATCTTAACTTAACAGTCGTGCTCATTAACAATGATGGCGGGGGAATCTTTTCATTTTTACCTCAGTCAAAAGAAGAGAAGCATTTTGAGTTTTTATTCGGTACGCCAACAGGTCTACAGTTTGAACATGCTGCAAAGTTATATGAGGGTACATTTAGTAGAGCCTATACAGCAGATGAGCTTCACTGCGCATTAAAAGCTTCGTTTAAAGAGGGTGGCTTGCACATTATTGAAGTGCCAACAGCTCGCAAAGAAAATGTCGAAATACATCGTGAAATCTGGAGTGACGTTTCCCAGGTAATAAATTTGTCTGAATTTGAGGAATAAGAGATGTATTATAGATATGAAGATGTTTCGTACCATGTTGAAGTACAAGGGAAAGGAACTCCCCTTTTGTTATTGCATGGCTTTACAGGTTCCTCTCAAACTTGGAGTACATTTACGAAGTCTTGGGCACGTTATTATCAGGTTATTACAATTGATATTATTGGCCATGGAAAGACAGATTCCCCTAGCGATGTAGCTCCATATAAAATGACTCAGATGATGAACGTTATTGTAAGTCTTCTAGATAGGCTCCGAATTGAAAAGGCCTTTTTTCTTGGCTATTCAATGGGAGCGCGTCTAGCGTTGGCATTTTCCATTCATTATCAAGAACGAGTGAAAGCGCTCATTCTAGAGAGTGGATCACCGGGCTTAAAAACACAACCGGAGCGAATGGCAAGGCAAGCTGCTGATGAAGAATTAGCTGCGTTCATTAGGGAGCAAGGTGTGTTGAAGTTTGTGGACTACTGGGAAAGCATCCCCATGTTTAAAACTCAAAAGCGCATGCCTGAAAAAGATCAAGCACTAGTTCGTCAAGAGAGGTTGGCTCAATGTAAGCTCGGGTTAGCAAATAGTCTAATCGGTATGGGAACTGGAGCTCAACAATCTTATTGGGAGAAGTTACATACCTTGTTGCTTCCTGTCCTGTTAATTACAGGTGAACTTGATCAGAAATTTTGTGAAATCGCAAAAGACATGTCTAACCAGCTCAAATTTTGTAGGTATAAAGTTGTTTTAAACACTGGCCATGCAATTCATGTGGAACAACCAAGAATTTTTGGTAAAATAGTAAGTGAGTTTTTATCACAACATGAGGAGGAAGAAAGATGACAGTTGAATGGGTATCTCAACGTAATTATGAAGATATTTTGTATGAAACATATAATGGAATTGCAAAAATTACAATTAATCGTCCAGAAGTACGAAATGCTTTCCGTCCAAAAACGGTAATGGAATTAATTAATGCTTTTGCATATGCGCGTGATGATTCAAGCGTTGGTGTAATTGTGCTAGCTGGTGCTGGAGACAAAGCATTTTGTTCTGGTGGAGACCAAAAAGTACGCGGGCATGGTGGTTATGTAGGGGAAGACGAAATTCCTCGCTTAAACGTATTAGACTTACAGCGATTAATTCGCGTTATTCCAAAACCAGTTGTTGCGATGGTTTCAGGCTATGCAATCGGTGGAGGTCATGTTTTACATATCGTATGTGACTTAACAATTGCTGCAGATAATGCAATTTTTGGCCAAACGGGTCCAAAAGTTGGAAGCTTTGACGCTGGATATGGTTCAGGCTATTTAGCGCGTATTGTTGGTCATAAAAAAGCGCGTGAAATTTGGTATCTATGCCGTCAATACAATGCGCAAGAGGCACTTGAAATGGGACTTGTTAACACTGTTGTACCATTAGAAGAGCTAGAAGCAGAAACAATTAAATGGTGTGAAGAAATGTTAGAAAAGAGCCCAACAGCTCTACGTTTCTTAAAAGCTGCATTTAATGCTGATACAGATGGATTAGCTGGTATACAGCAATTTGCTGGAGACGCTACGCTTTTATATTACACAACTGATGAAGCAAAAGAGGGTCGTGACGCATTCAAAGAAAAGCGCAACCCAGACTTCAAACAGTTCCCACGTTTCCCATAATGCTCAAAACAGCTTGATGACATTCATCAAGCTGTTTTTTCTATGGAAAGGAGAATAGAAGCATGAATTTGTTACCTAATTGGTTAAGTCAACGAGCGAAAGTAACACCTAACCGAGTTGCGGTGGACTTAGCAGCGGAATCGATTACATTTTTACAGCTGCATAAACGAGTGGTGAAGCGAGCTTTTCAATTAGCGAGCTATGGGATAAAAAAAGGTCACACAGTTGCTATATATATGAAGAACCGAATAGAATATATTGAATTAATTCATGCTTTAGCTTATATAGGAGCAAAAGCACTATTACTCAATACGCGTTTAAAGCAGCAAGAGATTCAGTATCAATGTAGCGATGCAAAAGCGAACTTTCTTGTTGTGGATGAGAGTTATGAAGAAACCATACTGCTTTCAGGAACAGAACTAATTCAGCTACAAGACCTTATCTATCGACACGAAAAAGAAATTGTGCTTCAATCTCAGTATGATTTAAATGATACGTATACAATTATGTATACGTCAGGTACTACAGGTAACCCAAAAGGAGTTATGCAGTCTTATGGAAATCACTGGTGGAGTGCTACTGGGTCATCGCTAAACCTTGGACTTCAGACAAATGACTGCTGGCTCGTTGCTGTGCCTTTGTTTCATATTAGCGGTTTTTCTATTTTAATGAGAAATGTTATTTATGGGATGAGAATTGTATTACACTCAAAGTTTGAAGCTATACAAGCAAACGCTGCTATTGAAACAAAAGGTGTGACCATTATGTCGGTCGTAACTTCGATGCTGACCCAAATGTTAAAGGAACTAGGTGGCAGAAAATATCCTGAATCATTTCGCTGCATGTTAGCAGGAGGAGGTCCCGTGCCAAGAGTTCTCTTGGACGACTGTATAGAGAAAGGAATCCCTGTCTACCAGACGTATGGCATGACAGAGACTTCTTCTCAGTTTGTAACGTTAGCTCCAGAAGATAGTATTCAAAAACTTGGATCTGCAGGAAAGCCCCTGATGCCTTGCCAGCTTAAGATTGTAAATGCTAACGGTGAGGAAGTAATGAATGGTATAGAAGGTGAAATTGCTGTGAAAGGTCCTAACGTAACGTCTGGGTACCTTAATAAACCAGAAGAAACAGATAAAGCAATAAAAAATGGTTGGTTTTATACAGGAGATATCGGCAAACTTGATGAAGATGGATTTTTATACGTATTAGATAGAAGGTCAGATTTAATTATTTCAGGTGGAGAAAATATCTATCCAGCAGAAATTGAGAGCACTCTATTAAAGCATCCACTTATTGCAGAAGCCGGGGTTACAGGGCTGCCTCATAAACAGTGGGGACAAGTTCCAGCAGCTTTTTTAGTAGTTACATCACCAATAAAAAAAGAAGAGTTACAGGCATATTGTCAGTCGATGTTAGCCAATTATAAAGTACCAAAGTATTATTTTATTGTTGATGATCTACCAAGAACCGCTTCCAATAAAATTATTAGACGAAAATTACCTCAGCGTATAGAACAGGGGCGTCAACTATGATTGAAATCCATAAAGCAACCATTCATGCTATTGAATTGAACCTATTATCACCGTTTTCAACTAGTTATGGAACTGTGACAAATCGAGAATTGCTTCTTTTAGAAGTAGAAGATATAAGCGGTGAAGCAGGCTGGGGAGAAGTGGTAGCATTTTCAACTCCTTGGTACACAGAAGAAACCATCCAAACGTGCTTTCATATGCTCAATGATTTTTTACTTCCGGCTTTAATTGGAAAGCGATTAACGACGCCTTTAGACCTACAGGAAATATTTAATCCGATTAAGCGAAACCATATGAGTAAAGCAGCAATAGATTGTGCGGTGTGGGATTTGTTTGCTAAGAAGAACAACAAGTCTCTATCTCAAGCTCTTGGTGGCACAAAAGAAGCTGTAGAAGCTGGTGTAGTAGTTGGACTCGATGATATTCATAAGATGGTTCATAAAATAGATGAACACTTGAAAGCTGGATATAAACGTTTTAAAGTAAAGATTAAGCCTGGAGCTGATTATGACCTTATTAAGCAAATTAGAAATCATTATCCAAAACTGCCGCTGATGGTAGATGCAAACTCTGCTTACTCCTTAAATGATTTGAATTTGCTTCAAAAGCTAGATGAATTTGACCTTATGATGATTGAACAGCCATTAGATTCTAGTGATATTATCGATCACCGTCATTTACAACAGCAGCTACGCACGCCCGTTTGCTTAGATGAAAGCATTGTGTCTTATGATGATGCTAGAAAAGCAATTGAGTTAGGGAGCTGTCAAGTTATTAATGTAAAAGTTGGACGGGTAGGCGGCTTAACAGAAGCAAAACGAATTCATGACTTGTGCCAGAAAAGTAATGTTCGACTATGGGTAGGGGGAATGCTGGAATCGGGTATATCAAGAGCTCATAATATTGCATTAGCTTCATTAGAGAATTTCACGATACCTGGAGACATTTCAGCTTCTTCACGCTATTGGAACAAAGATGTCATTCTTCCAGAAGTAGAAGTGGATGATGGGTTAATTCATGTGCCAAAAGAACCAGGCATTGGCTATCGGGTGGATAGGATATTTTTAAATAAAGTTTCCACATATCAAAAAACATATGCATAATGTAAATCCACTTTAAAAGTGGATTTTTTATTGTGAGTTCGGTTTTTAAAAAAATTTTCTTTTTATTTATATAGCAGCTGTCTAGTCATGTGAAAAAAGTTTGATTAAATTTCATAAATCAAATAGTACAACCAATCCGAGAAAACATGTTATGATGGAATAGTTTGATGAAAAATAAGACTGTTTGTAGTAGCTAGTTGCTAATACCTAACAAAACTTTTAGAAATTTCTTTTTTTACATATGTTTAGGAAACCTTACTTAACAAAGGCGTAAATCAGTATATTAAGTAAGGTGGGGTAAATGTGCGGGAATTTATTTTGAAAAAGATATTGTAGTTCTGTAAGTTGTCCCTTATAATGTGTTTATAACACAACATCTTGTTTTTTATTAAAACTTCATATACTATATTTTGTGTTTTCCAGTAGAAAAGGTGTCTGAAAAAAGACTTAAAAGGGAATTTGGTGTAAATCCAAAACTGTCCCCGCAACTGTGAATGCTGATGAAATAAGGAATAGCCACTGTGAGTAACGATCATGGGAAGGCCTTAGAGTAAAGCGAAGCATAAGTCAGGAGACCTGCCTTTTTTATGACGTTTTATCTTCTTCGGGAGGTGAGAGGATAGAGCGAGGATTGAGAAAAGACATTTTTGTCTTCTTTTATCTTCGTTCTATTCGCTCACTGCGTCAGGTGAGCGATTTTTTTATGCTGGAGAAAAAGGAGGAACTTATTTTTATGATTAATACAACAGATTTAAATAAACTTGAAAAAGTAAATTATGATATGAAACTACTTGGTGAAAAATTTCCACAACTTGATTTTTCATGGTATGAGGAAAAGGTAGTAGAAACAGTTGCTGCGAAAGAGAATATGACGGACGAAAAAATAGCAAATGTTTTTATTTTAGCAGCACTTGAGCGAATTTCAATGGATGAGCCAGATTGGACATATGTAGCAGCTCATATCTATTTACAAGAGCTATATCGCAAAGCTGCCGCCAATAGAAAATACAATCAAGCTGAAAGGTACGGCTCATTTTATAAGCTTATTACAGAGCTTACAGATATGGGGATTTATAGTACACAGCTTTTGGATACATACTCTGTGGAAGAGATTAATGAGCTAGGCTTAGCCATTGATTATACAAAAGATAGCCTATTTACGTATATTGGCCTGTTAACATTAGCTGATCGCTATTTAGCAACATCACATGATAAGCGTGTATACGAGCTACCGCAGGAACGCTTTTTAATTATTGCTATGACACTCATGGCAAATGAAAAGAAAGAAGAGCGTTTAGCGCTGGTAAAAGAGTCATATTGGGCACTTTCAAACCTTTACATGACAGTGGCAACGCCGACATTAGCGAACGCAGGAAAAAGCTATGGACAGCTATCAAGCTGCTTTATCGATACGGTTGATGATAGTTTACGAGGTATCTATGATAGCAATACGGACTTAGCTACGCTAAGTAAAAACGGTGGTGGAATTGGCGTATATCTAGGTCATATCCGTAGCCGAGGTAGCGATATAAAAGGGTTTAAGGGCGTATCATCAGGAACAATTCCTTGGATGAAACAGCTTAATAACACAGCAGTTAGTGTTGATCAACTGGGTCAACGTCAAGGGGCAATTGCTGTATATCTAGACGTATGGCATAAGGATATTTTTTCTTTCTTAGATGCACGTTTAAACAATGGAGACGAGCGTCAGCGTACGCATGACTTATTTACTGGCGTTTGCTTGCCGGATTTATTCATGGAAGCTGTTGAAAAACGTGAAGACTGGTACTTGTTTGATCCTCATGAAGTTCGTACGGTAATGGGTTACTCGCTAGAAGATTTCTATGATGAAGAGGAAGGCAGCGGCTCCTTTAGAAATCGTTATCGTGAATGTATTGAAAATGAATCCCTATCAAGAGAAAAAGTGCCTGCGATTGAAATTTTTAAACGAATTATGATTTCACAATTAGAAACAGGAACACCATATATGTTCTACCGTGATACAGTGAACCGTGCTAACCAAAACCGTCATGAGGGCATGATTTATTGCAGTAACTTATGTACAGAAATTACGCAAAATCAAAGCATGACAACTGTGGTTGAAGAAATCACAGAAGATGGAAAAATCGTCATTACAAAGCAACCAGGTGACTTTGTCGTTTGCAATCTATCGTCTATCAACTTAGCACGTGCAGTAACGGAAGATGTACTTGAACGCCTTGTGCCCATTCAAGTTCGTATGCTAGATAACGTAATTGAACTGAATAACCTTCCAGTTCTACAGGCAAAACTAACAAACCAACGCTATCGTGCTATCGGTTTAGGTACGTTTGGTTGGAACCATTTATTAGCTCTACAAAAGATCGCTTGGGAAACAGAAGAAGCTGTTCAGTATTGCGATGAGTTATATGAAAAAATTGCTTACCTAACGATTCAATCAAGCATGGAGCTTGCAGAAGAAAAAGGAGCATACCCTCTATTTGAAGGGTCCGATTGGGAAACAGGAGCTTATTTTGCAGCACGCGGTTACGAAAGTAATCAGTGGAATGAGCTACAGGCGCTTGTGAAAGAAAAGGGAATTCGAAACGGATATTTAATGGCCGTTGCGCCGAATTCATCTACTTCCATCATTGCTGGGTCTACGGCTAGTATTGATCCGATTTTCCGTAAGTTCTATTCAGAAGAGAAGAAAAACTATAAAATTCCAGTTACTGCTCCAGATTTGTCACCGGAAACGAATTGGTATTATAAGTCTGTTTATTTAATCGACCAACATTGGAGCATTAAGCAAAATGCAAAGCGTCAGCGTCATATTGACCAATCTATCTCGTTTAACATTTATGTTCAAAATGATATTCGTGCAAAAGATTTACTAGATTTACACATGACTGCATGGAAAGAAAAGCTAAAAACAACGTATTATGTTCGCTCTACGTCTAGCGAAGTAATTGATGAGTGTGAAAGCTGCCATAGCTAAGAAAGGAGTCGATTTTGTTGACGAACAGTCTAAAGAAACGTGAGATTATGAATGAAAATGCCCCGAACCGCTCAACGGGAATTATTAATGGTGAAACCTCAAATATTTTAAACTGGGATGATGTACGATTTTCTTGGGCGTTTCCAAAGTATAAGCGCATGCTAGCTAATTTCTGGACACCGTTTGAAATTAATATGGGACAGGACATCAAACAGTTTCCACAGCTTACAGCGGATGAACAGGAGAGCTTTTTAAAGATTATTGGTTTGTTGGCTTTATTGGACAGCATCCAGTCAGATTATGCGAGCAAAGTTGCTGATTATGTTACGGATTCTTCAATCAATGCGCTGATGATTATTTTAGCTCAGCAGGAAGTTGTTCATAATCACTCTTATTCATATGTATTATCAAGCTTAGTGCCAAAAGCTAAGCAAGATGAAGTATTTGAATATTGGCGTACGGATGAAAAGCTTCGTGCACGCAATGACTTTGTGACAAATGGTTATAAAGCATTCGCTGAAGAGGCAACAGTTGAAAACTTTTTAAAGTCCATTGTATATGATGTTATTTTAGAAGGTCTGTTCTTCTATAGTGGGTTTGCGTTTTTCTACAACTTAGCACGCAATCAAAAAATGGTTGCCACATCCACGATGATTAACTATATTAATCGTGATGAGCAGCTTCATGTGGGGTTATTTGAAAAAATCTTTAAAGAAGTGCTAAATGAAAATCCAGAACAGCGTACGGCTGAGCTTGAAGAGTTTGTTACTTCAACATTCCGACAAGCTGCCCAGCTTGAAATTGAATGGGCTGAGTCAGTCATTGGTGAGAAGTTTGATGGAATTACGATGAAAGATATTCGTCAATACATCGAATATATGGCAAATAAACGCTGTAATCAAATGGGATTTGGGCGCGTAGCGTTTCCTGATGCACCAATTGAAAATCCGCTGCGTTGGATTGTTGCGTATCAAGAGGTTGACCTTGGTAAGACAGACTTCTTTGAGCAAAAGTCAAGACAATATACAAAAGCATCAGATGTAAATGGATTTGATGATTTGTAAAATAAAGAAGCTGACTAAATGGCTACAACAGTTTTAGTCAGCTACCTGTGTTGAAATAAGGCCTAGTTCAATAGCACGAGTAGTGATAAGTAGGTCAATTTCAGGTGGAATGGTTTCTAATGTTCCACATTCATACTGCCATAAATGAGCAAATGATTGCACATAAATGGGGAACGTTTGTTTATTGGCTTTAACAGCTTCTGCTTTGAAAAAATGAACAAGTTGATTGGTATTCATATATTACCTTCACTTTCGTTGATATGAAAAAGGACAACCCGCGTGGTTGTCCTTTTTTATTAATTAGGAATAGAACAAAGTTTGTTTTAGGATAACCGATTTAAAGATCTTCAGGTTTAAATGTTTTACAATCTGTTTCGCGGCTATTAGAAGCCTTTTTACCAGCATGGCTGACTACGTAAATTTCGTCTGCTCCACAACGGTTGCCTTGCTTCCAATAATGACAGTTATTCACTTCACAAAGAACGTTTTGTGACATATATTCCCCTCCTTTATACGCGTGATATATGTAGTATGGTCAATTTTCATTATTGTTATAATCGAGAGATTAGAAAATTAATTGAGAATTTTTATCAATTAATAATTGACAAAGAGAATCATTCTCAATTATTCTATGTATATAGCAAACAAGATTAAATCATCGTTAAGATTTTAAATAAACTTAATTTTATCGTATAGGAGGAGAAATACATGTCATCAGTTATGGTTGTTGGAGGAGATCGTTTAAAGCATATTACAGATCGGTTAGCAGGTGAGGGGTTTAACGAAGTTATTCATCTTGATGGAAGAAAAAGTAATATGGTGAAGCGAGAAATTCCGGATCATATTGGTTTTGTACTTGTGATTACAGATTTTATTAACCACAACATGGCAAAGGTCATTAAAGAAAAAGCGAAAAAGCAGCAAAAGCCAATTTATTTTGTTAAGCATTCATGGAGCGCAATTCGCAAAGTAATTGAACAAGTATCATAAAGGATAAAGCAACAGGTGATTTTATAAAGCGTGGTGACAGGATGCAATTAAAAGTTCAAATCAAAACCTTGGCTAGTCATCATATTGAAGAGTTTATTCAATGCCCTTATAAATTTTATCAGAGGCAGCTTAAAGCTCGTAAACACCAACTGGTTGATTGGCGAAGTCTCGTCAGCGTAACCATTCATAAGGTTGTCAAAGAATATTATGCAAAAGCGCCATATGAAAGATCTGCATATTTTATTTTACAATTAATTGAAAGGTATTGGTCCAAGCTCTCACCGGAACTTTTCCAATCGAAAATTCATTACTATGAAGTCCTAGCATCGGTGAGTGATCATTTGTTAACGTTTCTTATGAGTGAATTGCAAGATGATACGCCACTATTTGTTTATGAAAAATATGGAGTATACGTTCCTGAATTAGAAACAAATATTTCACTGTTAATTGATGCAGCATATTGGTCGGATTCTTCTTATGAAGTAACAAAGTTTCTAATTGATGATCAATCAGAAGTAAAAGAAATGCTGACAGCCTTTATGATGGTTTTTACCAAGCATGCATTCAATAGAATGCCAAAAGCTATTCATTTCTATTCACTTCTAACAGGGAAGAGAGAGACTGTTGAAATTGTATCTGAAAATTATTTAGAGTCAGTTAATAAACTGAAAATGATGAAAGGTGTACTAGAAGAGCCAAAGTTTTTTCAAAAGATAAGTTCATTACAAGAGTGCAAAAATTGTCCACTCCGATTTGAGTGCAGCACAGATTCAACTATTCAAGCTGAGAAACTAACAATGTTTATGTGAAAAAGGTGGCACCTTAATGACAGAAGGCTTAAAAGTAGAGCTTGCTCCATATGGAGAAGATGTAGAAAAGTGTAAAGCGTATGCGCTTAATATTGCAGTAAACATAGTAAAAGAAGTAAAGAACAGATAAATCGTTCTTTACTTCTTTAGTTTAATACGGCTTCTTTCCAATATACTTTCGGTTGTCTTTCATAAACAAGCGCCAAAAATAGTAGAATCCAGGGAATAAAATAGCAAATCCTACAATGTACGTGATGAATAATGAGCGAAAAGCATCAGGATGGGTAAATCCTGTTTCGATGGTTACATTCGGATAAATAACATATGGTAAATGACCTTTTCCATATACATAGCTCGCTAAAAAATACTGAAGAACAATCGCAACAACTGCTAGTCTAGGCATTCCTTTTCCTTTTGATGATGGAAGTAAAAGAGCTCCGCCTGCTACTAGGAATAAAAACAAGGAAATAAATAAGATGGGTTTGTCTTCCATCATGTTATTATAAAGCCAAGTGGCTTCCATACGCAGTGTCAGCATAATGAGAATGGCCATGACAAGTGATATAGGACCTGTGATGAGCGCATCTCTTCTATATACCTCATATGCTTCCATTTCATCTGAGGACTTGGAGTAATCAGCTAAAAGCAATGAGGATAGAAATAACGAAGAGCTGACAGCAAATCCTATAAAAGCATATACGTTTGGACTGGTAAATACTTTGAGTAAGTTTAGTTTTTCAACTCCATCAATGGTATCGATGTAACCGCCTTGGCTAATTGGTAAAACAGCAATTAAAAACGCTGGAATCAACACGCCTGATAGACCAGAAATATAAACGAGAGCCTTTTGATGGCGAGCTCCCTTAGTATAATTTGAAAATACAAGGAAACCACTTCTAAGTGCTAAAAGCAATAGAATAATACTTCCTGGAATTAATAGAACAGTTCCAAGCGTAAACGTAGCTCCAGGAAAGAAGCTAAATAAACCAACTACAATTGCAACGATAAATACATTCGTTACTTCCCAAGTTGGAGAGAGATAGCGGTTAGCGATGTTTGTAGCATTGGTTTTTTCACGATTAATGTAAACCATTGACCAAAATCCTGCTCCAAAATCCATTGTTCCCATAACAGCATAAATAAAAATAAATCCCCAAATGACCGTGATGGCAAGTAGTGAATCACCCATATTAATTCCACATCCTTTTAGTTCATATCTGCAAGCTCTTTCTCCAATGGATTACGCTTGAAGTAATAAATAAGAACAAGTGAAACAGCAACAACGAGTATAGCGTATACAATTAAAAATAGAGCAAATAAAAATTCTAAATTAGCAGAGGTTGTAACGGATTCAGAGGTCTTCATAATTCGGTAAATTACCCAAGGTTGTCGACCTGTACATGCGAAAATCCAGCCGAATTCTACTGATAGGATGGCCAAAGGACCAGAAATAACAAATGCCCACATTAACCACTTTGGAAAACCACGCTTTTTCATAAATTTATACCAAGCAATTCCTAGGATAGATAGTAGAATAAGCAGTGCTCCAATCCCTACCATACCGTTAAAAAGAGTATGGATGAAAAGGGGGGGCCAGTATTCTTCTGGAAAATCATTGAGTCCCGCAACAACCGTATCAAAGCGATCATCTGCTAGAAAGCTTAGTGCCCATGGAATTTCAATTCCCCATTTGACGGTTTGAGTTTCACGATCTGTAAATCCCCCAATAGTGAGCGGTGCATAGTCGGTCGTTTCAAATAAACCTTCTGCACCTGCAAGCTTTTCTGGCTGATATTCATAAAGAAGCTGCGCAGATTCATGCCCATTTAGAGCTGTTAAAAATGAAAATATCCCTCCAACGATTAGCCCCATCATTAGTGCTTTTTGGTGAAAACGATAAAGTCTAGGCTCTTTACGAGAGCGAAGCATCTTAAATGCAGCGATGGATGCAATAACGAAGGCACCCGTCGCATAAGCAGATACAGCAACGTGTCCAGCTGTTGTGATAAAACTTGGGTTAAAGAAAGCTCCCCACGGATCGACATCTGTAATTTCGCCATTTACAATTCGAAAGCCGGCCGGAGTTCCTTCAAACGCATGGACGTTTGTAATCAACACAGCTGAAGCTACAGCTCCAATAGCTACAAGTATAAGGCTTACAATTCGCATTGTTCGCGAAATTCGATCAGCTGCATACACGTAGATAGACAAAAAGAGTGCTTCAATAAAAAAAGCATAGATTTCAATTTGAAAAGGTAATGACATAACTTTCCCAACAACTTCCATGAAACCTGGCCATAGTAAGGCTAGCTGTACTCCAGCAATAGTTCCTGTTGGGATAGCAACGCCTAGTAAAATCGCTGCGCCTTTTGTCCAACGCTTTGCCATTAGCTCATAATCTTTATCTTTTGTGCGCTGATAGAGAAGTTCTGCTAATAAAATCATTAAAGGAATTCCTACGCCTAACGTAGCAAAAATAATGTGAACTCCCATGGTCATACCAAACATCGAACGAGCAGTTACTAAATGTTCCATTGAAATACAACCTTTCCAATCAAGTATTGATAAGCCTTATTGTCCACTTTTTACCACGATTTATTCATCAATAAATTTTTGAAACAGAATACTTAAAAATAAGAATCATTACGATATAATAGATGTATATCTTATTAAAGGAGAGGATTATAAGATGAAACCAAATATTCATCCAGACTACCGAAAAGTAGTGTTTATGGATACAAATAGCGGATTTAAATTTCTATCAGGTTCTACAATGCACTCTTCAGAGACAACGGAATGGGAAGATGGTCAAACATATCCATTAATTAAAGTGGAGGTAAGTTCTGATACACACCCATTTTATACTGGTAGACAGAAGTTTGCTGATAAAGGCGGACGTGCAGAGCGCTTCATGCAAAAATATAATATGAAACAAAAATAACTAGCTAATGGGCTAGTTATTTTTGTTTGTATTTAGTTTAACGCTTTTTGAAGTGTTTCAATGTTTTTATCCATAATTGAGAAGTAATCTTCCTTATTTGCTACATCATCTTTTGTTGCAGACTCCAGGTTATGAAGGGTAAGCGCTTCTGCACCTACTTCTTTTTGAACAAGCTTAGATACTTTAGGCTCTAAGTTTTGATCGAAAATAAAATATTTAATGTTATGCTCATTTGCTTCTTTAATAATAGACTGTAGCTGCTTTTGTGACGGCTCATTTGTTGGAGATAAGCCGGCCACACTAATTTGAGTTAAGCCATAACGTTTTTCCCAGTATCCATATGCAGCGTGGGAAACTAAAATTTCTTTGTGCTTTCCTTCAGAAATAGTTGTTTCTAGCTTTTGATCAAGTTCCTCTAGCTGAGCCTTTAAGTCTTCATAATTTTTTTCAAACTCTTCTTTTGCTTCTGGTTTTAGTTCTATTAATTCATTCTTAATGTTTTCAGCTAATTGAATTGATAAGACCGGGTCTAACCAGATGTGTGGGTCCGTATCTCCGTGACCATGAGCGTGTTCATCTTCATGAGCATGTTCATCTTCATCAGAATGCGTACTTTCAGCTAACTCAATACCTTTAGCTGCTTCTACCATAGCCACATCTTCATTTTTTAAGGTATCTTGCGCTTTATCAGCAAAGCCTTCTAATCCAATGCCGGAATAAATGAAAGCATCACCTTTAGCGATTTCTACCATATCCTTTGTTGTTGGTTCGTAAGAGTGAGCATCTACTCCAGGAGGAAGTACACTCTCAACATTTACTTCATCTCCACCAATTTTCTTAGTGAAATCTTGCAGTGGAAAAATAGTTGTATAAACCGTTAATTTATCGTCTTTACTGCTTGCTTGTTCATCTGAATTGTCAGCACCGCATCCAGCTAAAAATGCTGCTGTACCTAATGCTAATGCCATAAATGTAGCTTTAACTTTCATATATATAATTCTCCTTTCGATTACTAGTTACGAACAATGACCTATGTTATTATATCGTAATAGTTACGATTTGGAAACTATAAATTTATGACTGGACCGTGAATTTAGGTAGAGGATCACAGAAAGCCGACCAATCTTGCTGCATTTCTGCATCAGTAAGCAAGCAGTGATCAAGCGTAGAAATGACTTCTTCTTCATTCATTTCCAATCCAATAAAAACTAGCTCGTTCATGCGGTCACCAAATGTATCGTCCCATTTTTCGAGAAGCTCGGGCTCTTCTCTTAATGTCTGTTGCTTTTCAGCTTCTGAATATGCAGCTACCCATTCGCCTGCACCTTGGATCATAATCGATGTTCCAGCTTGTGAAAGCAGCCCTGCCATATCATTCCGTGAAGCTAACCAGAAAAAGCCTTTTGTTCGGACAATATCAACTGGCCAATTTTCAAGCCATGTCATTAACCGTTCTGGATGAAATGGACGCTTTCGTCTATAAACAAAAGAAGAAATGCCGAATTCTTCTGTTTCTGGAGTGTGGTGATCTGTATTTAGCTCCTTGATCCAACCTGCTCCTTGACTCGCTTTTTCAAAGTCGAATAGACCAGTATTTAGAATTTCTTTTAGGTCAATCACACTTTTAATTGTTTGGATAATCTTAGCTTCAGGGTTCAGCTTCTTTAAGACTAACTCCAGCTCTTTTGCGTCTTCTTCTGTCAGTAAGTCGACTTTGTTCAGCAGAATGACATTTGCAAACTCAATTTGGTCAATGAGTAAGTCAACAACTTCACGCGTATCATGTTCATCGTTACCTTCTTTACGATCTAACAAGCTTTCACCGGATGAGAAATCCTCCCAAAAACGATTTCCATCTACTACTGTGACCATCGTATCCAGAGAACATTTTTTTGTTAAATCAATGCCGAGCTCTTCATCGATATACGTAAACGTTTGGGCAACTGGAATGGGTTCACTAATTCCTGAAGATTCGATGACGATGTAATCGATATTTCCTTTATCAACGAGACGTTCAACTTCTTTCATTAAATCGTCTCGTAGCGTACAGCAAATGCATCCGTTTTGCATTTCAACTAATGTTTCTTCAGTACGAGAAAAGCCACCTTGTTTGACTAAGTCGGCGTCAATATTTACTTCGCTCATATCATTGACGATGACGGCTACTTTAAGCCCGTCTCCATTTTTTAAAATATAATTCAATAAAGTTGTTTTACCTGAACCTAGGTAACCACTTAATACTGTAACAGGTACTTGTTTCATTTTGTTCTTCCTTTCTTTAAACAAGAATAGTTACGATTTATGCTGTTACATCATATAAGAATTTTTAGTATAATACAAGGGGAACGATTAAAAAAATTTTTACATAGGAAAGGAAGTAGGAAACATGAGTCTATTAAATGAGATTTTAACTTACAATGAGAAGTTTGTGGAAAATAATGAATATCGCAAATATGAGACAAGCAAGCTGCCGGATAAAAAGATGGTTATTTTATCTTGTATGGACACAAGATTAGTGGAATTACTTCCTCAATCAATGAACTTACGTAACGGTGATGTGAAAATTGTGAAAAATGCAGGGGCACTTGTATCTCATCCTTTTGGAAGTGTCATGAGAAGCATTTTAGTAGCTGTATATGCACTTCAAGCAGATGAAGTATATGTAATTGGCCACCATGATTGTGGTGCAGGAAAATTAGAGCCGATTTCATTTTTAGAAGCTGTAAAAGAGCAAGGGATTTCAGAAGAAGTAATCGATACAATTGAAAAGTCAGGAATTGATTTAAAAAGCTGGTTAAAAGGATTCGATTCGGTTGAAGAAACGGTGCAACATACGACGTCTACAATTCGTAACCATCCTTTATTTGCAAAGCATATTCCTGTACATGGTCTTGTTATTGATCCAGGCACAGGAAAGTTAGACGTTATTGTAGATGGATACGAGTATGTTAAAGAAAAGCAAAATAGCTAATCTTTTTTTGCAGTTTCTTTTTCGGGCACGGGATCCATACCTCCTGGGTAAAAAGGATGACACTTGGAAATTCGCTTTATCGTTAACCACCCGCCTTTAAAAGCTCCAAATCGCTTAATCGCTTCAACCCCATAATGAGAACATGTTGGATAGAATCGACACGTAGGGGGTGTGAGTGGCGAAATAACTTTTTGATATACTTTTATAATACTCAGCATGATTTTAGCAAGCACTGATATCACATCTTTCTAAACAGATTCTTTTCTATAAATATATCGAAAAAAAAGCACAGGATGCAAATACCAGGTATATAGTATATTAAATTGATGAAAAAAATCGGAATTAAGTGTATGATAAAAAGTAAGAATAAAAAAGGAGTGATAGCATGCCATCAGTAGAAAGTTTTGAATTAGATCATAACGCTGTAAAAGCCCCTTATGTAAGACATTGTGGTGTACACAAGGTAGGTAGTGACGGCGTTGTTAATAAATTTGATATTCGTTTTTGCCAGCCCAACAAGCAAGCGATGAAGCCTGATGTTATTCATACATTAGAGCATTTATTAGCTTTTAACATCCGTACTCACGTAGAGAAATATGATCATTTTGATATTATTGATATTTCTCCTATGGGCTGTCAGACAGGATATTATCTTGTTGTCAGCGGAGAACCAAAAGTAGAAGAAATTATTGATCTTTTAGAAGACACACTAAAAGATGCAATTACAATCACAGAAATTCCAGCTGCAAACGAAAAGCAGTGCGGTCAAGCAAAGCTTCATGATTTAGAAGGAGCAAAGCGCTTAATGCAATTCTGGTTGAATCAAGATAAAGAAGATTTAGCAAAGGTATTCGGTTAAACTAAAAAAACTCTAGCTTTGAAAGCTAGAGTTTTTTTAGTTTAAGCATAATGCCGACCTACGTATTTTAAAAAGTTTAGTGTTAGACCATTTTTATAAACTATTCACAATGAGCTGCGCAGCTTGTCTAGCACCAGAAATATTTCTAGGGATCGGTCCCACTTCTAGTTCAGCTAAGGCCCCTGTAACATATAGATTAGGTCCCCATTGTAGTGAGTGAGAAACAATAGGACAGCCATACTCACTGCAATGTAACTTATGCTCATGAATCAAGGGTGTCAGCCACTGCTTTTCAGGTAATGTTTGAACAAAGCCAGTTGCTAAGAAGACACGTATCCAATCGTAAATCAAATGTATCCACCTTTTTAAATCGTAATCATTTCGTTTTTTTGTGAAAATGATAATAAAAAAAGGTTCATCGTCAATAGCGGAAGAGTACGAAAAACTTCTAAAAAAATGTTTTAATCAAGGAAAAAGGGGTACTACTATACTAGAGATAATTGAAGTAGAAATCATTAAGGAGTGGGTATTATGTCTAAAGAGTTAACAACAATCGTAAATAAGCAAGTAGCAAATTTTAGCGTGATGTATATCAAGTTACATAATTATCATTGGTATGTAAAAGGCGAACAGTTCTTTACGTTGCATGAAAAATTCGAAGAGCTTTATACAGAAACGGCAACAGTAATTGATGACTTAGCAGAACGTTTATTAGCTCTAGGTGGTAGCCCAGTTGCTACAATGAAAGAAATTTTAGAAATGAGTTCAATTGAAGAAGCACATGGAAATGAAACAGCAAAAGACATGGTATCTGAATTAGTAAAAGACTTCACAACGCTAACAACAGAGTTAAAACAAGGTATGGATGTAGCTGGCGAAGTGGATGATGAGACAACAGGTGACATGCTTCTTGCTATTCATCAAAATCTGGAAAAGCATATGTGGATGTTAAACTCTTTCTTAGGAAAATAAAAACTTGCGAGCTTCTCGCAAGTTTTTTTATTCCATAAAAGTGTACAAACGATAGCATGTATGAAGAACACTTCTCACTATTTTGCATATGATAGTATGTACCACTATGTAAATAGTTGAGAGGATGAAAAATGAATATGTACAAACTATCCTTGTTATCTTTATCTAGTTTAGGTTCATTTATCTTTTTCTTAGTAGGGGAATGGAATTATTTATTGATGGCTTTAGTAGCACTGGTAGCAGTTGATTATGTCACTGGAACAGTTGCAGCGTTTATTGATAAGAGTTTATCTAGTGAGGTAGGCTTTCGGGGCATTGCCAAAAAGGTTTTTATTTTTGCTCTTGTTATAATGGCTAACTTCATGGACCAAGTATTTTGGCCGGACAATCATTTTATCAGAGATATAACGATATTATTCTATATTTTAAATGAGATGATTTCTATTACGGAGAACGCTGGTCGAGTAGGTCTTCCTGTGCCCGCCGTTATTAAGCAGGCAATTGAGAAATTAAAAAATCAAATTAAATGATCAGTATAAAAGGAAACCATTATACAAATAAGAAAGGTAAGTCAGTATAAAGGAGCTGAATATCTTTCAATGAAAAAAACGTATTATGTATCCCTTGGTTCGGGTGAGATTTCTCAAGTGAGTACGGCATCGGAATGGAATTTTAAAATAAGTGCGACCGATTTGGAAGTAGAGCAACTGCGAGAGCGTTTAGATCAACGTTATTCAGATGATTGGCAAGGTTTCCTTCGAGCGCATATTCCTTATCTAGAATATCATCATGATCGTCCAAATGATGCTTATGATGATATGAATACTCAGCTATATCAAATGTTGTATGAGCTAGGAGATGAGAATGCAAAGGCTCATATTCGCACAATAGGAATTCTACCTTCATAAAAATAATAAAAATGTAAAAGTAGTGCTACTATTAATGATTATTAAGGGCTTTTATCGAGAATATTGGTAGAAAATCCGTTATTTCTATTCGAAAAGCTAAGAGATAGTACTTAAATGTGTGATAAAATAAGGAAAAAATCAAATGGAGTTTGAGTAGACGATGTACACATTTAAGGACGCATACCACAATCAGGTTTTTTTATCGTTTGAGCGCAGTCCGTTTTCAAAAACTCCTCGTCACGTTTGGGTTGTTTGTCGATACGAAGGACAATGGTTGCTAACTAATCATTCTAAGCGGGGGTTGGAGTTTCCGGGAGGTAAAGTGGAGCTAGAGGAAACACCGGAGGAAGCGGCAGTTCGAGAAGTATTTGAAGAAACAGGTGGAGAAGTAGAAAATCTCTCGTATATTGGTCAATATAAAGTAGTTAGTAAAGGAAAAACAATTATAAAAAACATTTATTTTGCGAATGTCTCAAAGTTAGTCCCAAAAGATGACTATATGGAAACAAAAGGACCGGTTGTTATTCGAGAAATTCCAGAACAAGGAATTCAAAAAAATGCGAAATACAGTTTTATTATGAAAGATAATGTTTTACAGTACGTGATGAAGCATGTAAAGCGCACATTTTTGTAAGAAGCAAAGAAGCCCTGTTATCATAGCAGGGCTTTTTAGTATTAATATTAATGACGCGTTAGTCGTTTTTCTAGATAGGAAATTGCTTGGTACATCCCAGTTGCAAATACAGCAATGAGCAACAAGCTTAAAATAACAAGGGTAAAGTTAAATACTTGGAAGCCATAGATAATCATATATCCAAGCCCTTTAGACGAAACCAAAAATTCTCCCACAATTACGCCAACCCATGATAAGCCAACATTCACCTTAAAGGTTGAAATAATCGCTGGCATTGTAGAAGGCAAAATTGCTTGTTTAAAACAATCATGCTTAGTAGCACCAAAGCTTTGCAGTAATTTCACATAGTTTGGATCGACTTCTTTAAAAGCTGTATAGACAACAATAGCAGTGATGATGACAGAAATGATTGCGCCCATTGTTAAAATGGAAAAGAAACCAGGTCCAATGGCTACAATCAAAATCGGGCCTAGAGCTACCTTTGGCATAGCATTTAAGATAACTAAATAGGGATCCAAAACCTTTGCTAAACGATTTGAATACCATAGCAAAGTTGCTAAAATGATACCACACAGCGTTCCAATAATAAATCCAAGTACTGTTTCAAACAACGTAAAGCCAATGTGTTCTAATAATGAACCATCCCCTGTTTTTTCAATAAACAAATTCCACACTCGGAGTGGAGAGCTGAAAATAAGAGGGTCAATCCACTTGAGCGAAGATGCCAGTTGCCATATCCCAAAAAAAGATAAGAAGATAAATAATTGAACTAAACGAATGATTCGCTTTTCGCTATTTACTGCGGATTTGTATTGCTGATGTAAAACATCAGGATTGTGAGGCTGATTCAAGGTGATCCAACTCCTTCCAAATCTCCATGAACAGGTCGTTGTATACAGAGTGTTGTCTAGCTTCAAAAGGAGACAGAGTCTGAAGGATAGGTGGTACGGTGAAAATTCGAGCAATTCTTCCTGGGTTGGCTGAAAATAAAACGATTCGATTGCTCATGGCAATTGCTTCTCCAATATCATGCGTAACGAGTACCGCCGTTTTTTCATAAGTCATTAAGGTTTTTGATACAAGCTCTTCTAACTTTAATTTCGTTTGAAAGTCTAGAGCTGAAAAGGGTTCATCTAAAAGTAAAATACTAGGATTCGTAGCGAGTGTTCTAACGAGCGCCACACGTTGACGCATACCTCCAGATAATTGATGTGGAAAAAAATCTGAAACGCTTTTCAATCCCATTCCTTCTAAGAGCATTAATGCTCGCTGCTCATGTTCCTTTGTAAGGTTACGCTGGATTGTTAGTCCAAGAAGGATGTTGTCTTTTATCGTCTTCCAGGGAAATAAGTAGTCTTGTTGAAGCATATAACCAACTTCTGCTGTAGGCTCTTGAACAAGTTTATTCTTAATGTTTACTTCACCTGAAGTTGGTTTAATTAACCCAGCCAAAATCGAAAGAAGCGTCGTCTTTCCACATCCGCTAGGTCCTAGAAAAGAAATAAATTCTCCTTCTTTAATTGAAAGGTTGATATTTTCTAAAGCTGTGGTGGCTGATTTCATTGTGACATATACGTGGTGGACGTTTGTGATTTGTAAGCCTGACATGGTTACTGCTCCATGACGTCAGTTGCAATTTTTGTGTTGACTAATGTTTTGTGATCAATACGCTTAGGTAGTTCACCAGCTTCATCCATAATGCGTTGAAGGTTTTCCCACTCTTCTTTATCTAACACTGGGTTAGTAGCAAATGAATCTTGGGTTTTATATCTCTCAACAACGGTTTCAATTGTATCGATTGATGTGTCGTCAAAATAAGGAGCGATTGCTTCAGCAACTTCTTTTGCACTGTGCGTATCAACCCACTGCTGTGCATTATAGATAGCTCTTGTAAATTTCTCAGCAGTTTCAGGATTTTCTTTTAAAAAGCTGTTTTTTGACATGAATGTTGTATATGGAACCTTTCCTGACTCTTCACCAAAAGAAGCAACAATGTAACCTTTTCCTTCTTTTTCAAAAATACTGGCCGTTGGCTCAAATAGTTGGACATAGTCGCCAGTTCCAGATGCAAAAGCACTTGAAACGTTAGCAAAATCAATATTTTGAATAAGTGTTAGATCGTTTTTAGGGTCAATATTATGTTCTTTTAAGACGTACTCTCCAACCATTTGTGGCATGCCACCCTTACGCTGTCCTAAGAATGTTTTTCCTTTTAACTGGTCCCATGAGAAGTTATCAACTTTTTCACGTGCTACTAGAAATGTGCCATCCGTTTGCGTTAGTTGCGCAAAGTTAATAATGGGATCATCAGAACCTTGTGCAGCGACATAGATTGAAGTTTCTGAACCAACTAATGCAACATCTATGCCATCGGATAAAAGGGAAGTCATCGTTTTGTCTCCGCCCCAAGTAGTTTTTAATTCTACGTTTAGTCCTTCTTTCTCAAAAAAACCTTTTGATATAGCTACATATTGGGGAGCATAAAAGATGGATCTTGTTACTTCTCCTACGCGAACAGTTTCAATTGAGCTTTGTTTACCACAGCTCATTAAAGTGAAGGTTAAAATACAAATAGTGATGATGGACAGCAGCAATTTTATTTTTCGCATGGTATTTCCTCCTAACGTTAAAATAAGATTGTAAATCAATTATGATGAAACATAGTAATAGGCCAATATGTGGAGTAGGATTGATAGCGTGACTTTTTCTACAATAATATATGATAATGGATAAAATAGTGTGAACGTCTGGTTAAAAACGATTGAATGATAAGGAGGGTTTTTTATGAAGGACGGAACTATTATTAGTCAATATCCTTTTCCATCTCCCAATCCACGCATTTCGTTGTCAATTGTGACGTATATGTGTCAAGGTTTAAAAATTAAGGGGATGTTAGCGGAACCAAAAGAAGAAGGTACATATGATGGATTTTTATATTTAAGAGGTGGCATAAAAAATGTAGGTACTGTGAGACCAGGGAGGCTAATTCAATTCGCATCTCAAGGATTCATTGTAATGGCTCCATTTTATCGAGGGAATCAAGGTGGAGAAGGAAACGAAGATTTTGGGGGAGATGATCGTTACGATGCTTTTGCAGCTTATGACTTACTTGTCAATTACCCTCGAGTTCATCAAGACCGAATCCATGTATTTGGTTTTTCACGAGGAGGCGTAATGGCTTTGTTTACTGCCATTGAAAAAAGTTCAGCACGTTCGCTTGTTTTATGGGGAGGGGTAACGGATATGATTCTTACCTATGAAGAGCGAACAGATTTAAGGCGTATGATGAAAAGGGTCATTGGTGGGACACCTTCGAAATATCCAGACAGGTATGAATGGCGTTCACCGCTAACTCAGGCATATAAGCTAAGTATACCGACATTGTTAATACATGGAAAAGAAGATGCAAACGTGTCAATTGAGCATGCATATCAATTAGAGAAAATGCTGAGTGAACATGGGAAGCCCGTGGAAAGCTGGTACTTTGATGGATTTCCTCATGCGTTTCCTCCGAAGCAAAACCGAGAGACAGTGAAAAATTTAACTGAATGGATGAAAACAAAATAAAAGATATGCCAGCATAGAAAAAGCATTGTACAATAGAGGAAAAGAAAGGGAGGTAAGAAGGATGGGAATGCCACTAGAATTAAATACGATGATTGTTACAAAAGGAAATGAGAAGCGAGTAGTAGATAATGTATTTCAAATTGAAAAAAAAGGCTACCGCTTATACCCTCTTGAGGTTCCGCTTAGTATTCATAAAACGAAGAATGGTGAACGCGTTGGGACAGGTATTATTAAAAAGCTTGAGTTAGAGCAAAATAAAACCGTTGTCACATACGAGTTAATAAAGCTACACTCCACAAACTAAAAAAAGCCGGAATTAAATTCCGGCTTTTCATTATTTTGAAATAATCGGTCCGCCCATTTGTGAAATTTCTGGAGCTACATTTGCAAAGCGCTCAAAGTTCTTTGTGAACTTTTGTGCTAATTGATGAGCTTTTTCTTCATATAAATTTGCATTCTTCCATGCTTTTACTGGTTGAAGTACTTCATCAGGGACACCAGGAACATGTGCAGGAATCTCAAGTCCAAAGATAGGATCTTGAACTGTATCTACGCTAATGAGTTCTCCTTCTAACGCTGCTTGAACCATTGCGCGTGTGTAAACTAGCTTCATTCGCTCTCCAACACCATACTCTCCACCAGTCCATCCCGTATTCACAAGATAAACATTTACGTTATGCTCATCAATTTTTTTACCTAGCATTTTAGCATAGGCTGTAGGTGGAAGAGGTAAGAATGGTTCACCAAAACAAGTAGAGAACGTCGCCTGTGGCGCAGTAATTCCGCGCTCTGTTCCCGCAAGTTTACTTGTATACCCACTTAAGAAATGATACATTGCTTGTTCTTTTGTTAGTTTGCTAATTGGAGGTAAAACTCCAAATGCGTCTGCTGTTAAGAAAACAATTGCCGTAGGATGTCCTGCAACGCTCGGTAAGATTGTGTTATCAATTGCTTGAATTGGATAAGCAGCACGAGTGTTTTCTGTTAAGCTATTATCATTATAGTCTGCAATTCTAGTATTCGAGTTAATCACAACATTTTCTAAAACTGTTCCAAATCGAATGGCATTAAAAATTTGAGGCTCTTTTTCTTTTGATAGTTGAATGCATTTTGCATAACAACCGCCTTCAATGTTAAATACGCCTGTACTAGACCAACCGTGCTCATCGTCACCAATTAGTCTTCTGGTAGCGTCAGCTGATAATGTTGTTTTTCCGGTGCCAGATAGTCCAAAGAATAGTGCAACATCACCTTCTTTGCCAACATTAGCTGAGCAGTGCATAGGAAGTATATTATTTTGAGGAAGTAGGAAATTCATTACTGAGAAAATAGATTTTTTCATTTCACCTGCATATTCCGTTCCACCAATTAAAACAACTCTTCGTTCAAATGAAATAATAATAAATGTCTCTGAATTTGTCCCATCAATGTCTGGAACAGCTTTAAAAGTAGGAGCAGATACAATTGAGAATGATTCAGCATCACTTTTTAGCTTCGTGTCTTCTGGACGAATAAATAGTTGGTGAGCAAACAAATTATGCCATGCGTATTCATTTACGACTTGGATTGGAAGCTGATATTTATCATCGGCGCCCGCATAGCCGTTAAACACAAATAGCTCATTTTGTTCTTTTAAATGTTCTAATACTTTTTTATAAAGCGCGTCAAATCGTTCAGATGAAAACGGTTGATTCACATCTCCCCATTCAACAGTATGAGATGTTAAGGAATCGCTTACAATGAATTTATCGTGTGGGGAACGCCCCGTATATTTTCCTGTTTCAACTTGAATAGCACCTGTAGAAGTCAATACGCCTTCTTGTCGCTCTAAAATCTTTTCGACTAATTGAGAAACAGATAGTTGGTGATTCACTTTTTCAGATTCCAGGAGATTGGCTAATTCAATAGACATATTAACAGTACTCATGTGCACTACCTTCCTTTTTTTAAAATGATGTTTAAATGTACAATTAGTATAACACATTACTTTAAATAGTCTATACTATTCGAATGAAAATGTTAAAATGTTGCGAATTTTTTTGTTTTAGAGAGCATAAAACGTTTTTGTGAGATGATCTTACTAGTGAAAGGTTTCTGTAAATAATAGGGGAGGAAAATACAACCCTTAAGTGATTTTCATAGGAATGTTATTGACATAACAGAGCATTTTCCTGTATGATATGTCCTTGAACGGATACTCTCTTATCCCGAGCTGGTGGAGGGACAGGCCCTATGAAACCCAGCAACCATCACCCATTTCCATAGAGGTGATAAGGTGCTAACCTGATGCAAGGGAATAAACCTTGATCGATAAGAGTGAAAGGCTTATGCAGAACTTGATACCTTTCCTCGATACAAGGAAAGGTTTTTTATATTGAAAAAATGTAAATGAACCACAATAAGGGAATGAGTACCGTATCACAATGTATCATATTTAAAGGAGGAAAACCGATGTCAACACAACGTCGTCTGTTTACGTCAGAATCTGTTACAGAGGGACATCCAGATAAAATTTGTGACCAAATTTCTGACTCAATTCTTGATGCTATTTTAGCTGAAGATCCAAATGCTCGTGTTGCTTGTGAAACAAGCGTAACAACTGGTTTAGTATTAGTAAGTGGTGAAATCACAACATCTACTTATGTAGATATTCAAAAAACAGTACGTGATACAATCAAAGAAATTGGTTATACGCGTGCAAAATATGGTTTTGATGCGGATACTTGTGGAGTAATCACAGCAATCGGTGAGCAATCTCCAGATATCGCTGCTGGTGTAGACCAAGCGTTAGAAGCTCGTGAAGGTTCAATGTCTGATGAAGAAATTGAAGCAATCGGAGCTGGTGACCAAGGTTTAATGTTTGGCTACGCTTGTAATGAAACAAAAGAATTAATGCCGTTACCAATTTCTTTAGCTCATAAGTTAGCGCGTCGCTTAACAGAAGTGCGTAAAGAAGAAATTTTACCTTACCTTCGTCCAGATGGTAAAACGCAAGTAACGGTTGAATATGATGAAAACAATCAACCAGTTCGTGTTGATACAATCGTTATCTCAACTCAGCATCATCCAGAAGTAACGTTAGAGCAAATTCAACGTAACTTAAAAGAATATGTAATCAATCCAGTTGTTCCACAAGAATTAATCGATGAGAACACGAAGTACTTCATTAACCCAACAGGACGTTTTGTAATTGGTGGTCCTCAAGGTGATGCAGGATTAACAGGTCGTAAAATTATCGTTGATACTTATGGTGGATATGCTCGTCACGGTGGTGGCGCATTCTCTGGTAAAGATGCAACAAAAGTTGACCGCTCAGCAGCATATGCAGCACGCTACGTTGCGAAAAATATTGTAGCTGCAGGATTAGCTGATCGTTGTGAAGTTCAGCTTGCATATGCCATTGGTGTAGCTCAGCCAGTTTCAATCTCTATTGATACATTTGGAACAGGTAAAGTAACTGAAGAAGTATTAGTTGAAGTAGTACGTAACAACTTTGATCTTCGTCCAGCTGGTATCATTAAAATGCTTGATTTAAGACGCCCAATTTATAAGCAAACAGCAGCATACGGTCACTTTGGTCGTACTGATGTTGAGCTTCCTTGGGAGTTCACTGATAAAGCAGAAGCTTTAAAAACTGAAGCTTTAGCTAAATAATGAAAAGTCGCTGTCTCAAAAGAGACAGCGACTTTTTTTTATTGAACAAATTCTAACCCATTGTTTGATTTAGTAGTGACTGCTTCATAGCGAAGCAGTAATTGGTCAAAAATAGAATCCCAAGATTGCGTAAGAGCATAGCGACGAGCAGCGTCTCCAAACCTTAGTCGAAGCTGGGAGGACTCTAACAAAGTACAAATGGATTCAATAAATTCTTCAAGTGAATTCGGGGTGCAGAGGTAGCCATTCTTCTCATTGCTAACAATATGTTTTACTCCCCCTGCATTAGCAGCAATAACAGGCGTACCGCAGGATAATGCTTCTAATACAACGTTACCAAAGGTCTCCGTTTCAGAAGGAAATATGAATAGGTCGGAAGCTGCATATAGTTTAGCTAAATGCTCATGTTCTAAGAAGTCGATGAATGTAATGGATTCACCCGCTTCTTGCTGCAGCGCTTCCTTGCTAGGCCCACCTCCAACAATAAGCCACTGTACTTGATGACGTAAATGGTCAGGAAGTAAGCGAGATAGCTTTAATAAAAATGCTACGTTTTTTTCAGGAGATAAACGTCCAACATATGTTAAGATATAAGGCTTTTTTATATTGTATTTTATGCGGATATCAAATTTATCGTAGTAGGGATGAAATAAATGATGATCGACTCCTCTAGACCACATAGATATAGATTTAAAGCCTTGATTTAAGAGCTGCTTTTTTGTTTCAAGAGAGGGAACAAAAATCTCTTCAAACGGTTCGTAAAACCATTTCATATATCTCCACAGAAGAGGAGATAAGTGTCCTAACTTGTAGCTTGGAAGATAGTGTTCAAAGTCAGTATGATGAGAACCAACTAAAGGAATACTAAGCTTTTTAGCTACATGAATGCCACTAAGTCCCATTGAAAAAGGAGTAGCAACGTGCATGATTGTAGGATTGAACTCCTTTATTTTTTTCTTCATCTTTATAACATTCGGTAAGGCAAACCGACATTGTGGATAAAGAAAGAATGGTATACTTAATGAATGATTAATGGATAATGGACTAAATGTGGGGGACGATGATTCAGGTGCAAAAACCTCATAGTCAATTCGTTGACGAGATAAATAATAAGTAAAGCGCTCTAATGTTTTTGCGACTCCGTTGATCTCAGGAGAAAACGTATCTGATATCAATGCAATCCTCATCCTACCACCTCCATTTTGATTTAGTAGAACAACTGTAGACCGATAATTCCAGAGAATATACCTAACAACATGCCTGCAAATACGTCAGTAGGGTAATGGAGCCCTAAATAAATCCGCGAAACTCCTACTAAAAAAGCAAGTGGAAATAAAAATAAAATTGAAACAGGTACCGCAATCATGATAGGTGCTAGAAACGAAAAAATGGCTGTTGTATGTCCAGATGGAAATGAATGATCTTGTAAAGGATTATCCAATACTTTTGTTTCTTTTAATTGAAGGTAAGGACGTTTTCTTGGATAAATTTTTTTGGTAATCGCCACAGGGATATGGCTGATTGCTAGAGATAAAGCGCATGCGTAAGCAAGCGGTAAAGATGCACGATCAATACATAGCATGAGGAGTAGCGCTAGGCCAATCATTGAAGTTGCACCACCGATATGTGTAATCGTACGAAAAAAAGTGTTGAGAGGCTTGAAGTCGAAATGTTTATTCACAATTTGAAATAAGTGGCACTCCCAATCATAAACTTGACGAATTAGTTTTGTTCGCATATAGCAACCTCCTTTAAGCCCATTATGTTCATAGCTAAAGTAATCGGTGACGATGAAACGTTAAAAAATTATATGTTTTTGTTTCTCAACGAATGTATAGTCGCTATGTTATATTGTAAGAAATATTTGTAGAGCTAGTGCTAATATTGTGTAAAGAATGTGTGGATTTATTTAGTGCATACTAAGTAAGGCCGCTACACAAAAAAACAAGCAGTGGCATTGACCACTGCTTGTTGCATTAGCTGTTAATCGGGTTAATTGATTTATAATATTGTCCTTTTTCAACATACTGCGTGCGAATTCGGTTCATATCTTTTACATCTTCATCTGTTAATTCACGGACAACTTTAGCAGGGCGACCTAGTGCAAGTGTATGAGGTGGGATTTTTTTACCGGGTGGGACCAAGCTACCGGCTCCGATAAATGCACCTTCTCCAATTTCTGCTCCATCTAAAACAATTGAGCCCATTCCAACCAGCGCATTTTTGCGAATAAGTGCGCTATGTAAAATAACTTGATGGCCGATTGTTACATCATCTTCAATGATAAGCGGCAAATTAGGGCTTTGATGAAGTGTAGATTGTTCTTGAATATTGACACGCTTTCCAATAATAGTCGGTGAAACATCTCCGCGAATAACAGTATTAAACCAAATGCTACTTTCATCGCCAATCGTGACATCACCTGTAATCGTTACGTAATCAGCGATATAGCATGTGGGTGAAATAGCTGGTGTTTTTCCTTTATAAGGATAAATCATGCGTTCATCTCCTTTATTAGTTGAAAAAAGAGTAATAATCTTCTAATGTAAGTGTACATAGTTTTTTCAAACAGGTAAATAGCAAATGAAAGGGAGTAACTCAAATGCGTAAGTGGGAAACAGAAAATCCAAAAGGTGTGGTAGTCATTGTTCACGGCGCAGCTGAGCATCAAGGACGGTACCGCTGGCTAGTTGAAATGTGGCGTTCAGTCGGCATGAATGTTGTGATGGGGGATCTTCCTGGACAAGGTCTAACAACAAGAAGAAGAGGACATATCTTATCATTTGACGAATATGTACATGAAATTGAAAACTGGGTAAAAGAAGCACAAACTTATGATTTGCCTATTTTTTTATTAGGTCATAGCATGGGTGGGCTTGCCGTTATTCGAACGCTCCAGTTGAAGAACTTACCAATATGGGGAGCGATTTTATCATCGCCATGTCTAGGACTTAAAGAACAAGTTCCGGCTTATTTAGACGTTTTATCTAAAGGGTTAAATAAAGTAATGCCAACGAAACTGTTTGACTTAGGCTTAACTGTAGAGAAAGCAACGAGAAATCCAGAAGTAAGAGACGAAGACCAAAATGATTCATTGTATGTGACAAAAGTTTCCGTTAGGTGGTATCGCGAGCTTGTAGAAGCGATCAATATGGCATTTCGTGATATTGAAAAGATGCCTGATGTTCCACTTCTTGTTATGCAAGCGGGAGAGGATAAAATTATTGAAAAATTAATTGTAAAGCAATGGTTTGACGAAGTAGATCTAAGCGAAAAAATCTATAAAGAGTGGCCTCAGCTTTACCATGAAATTTTTAATGAACCTGAACGAGACTATGTTTTCACATATGCAAATAGCTTTGTGAACCTTCATATTTGACGAAGCTTGAAACAACGGAGGTGGGGAACCTGTGAAGATACCGTCTCATCCCTTTTCTTTAATGGGGAAAATTTATCGAGGCATCATGCCAACTGTACATGAAGAGCTGAAACAGTGGCGTTTGAAAGCAGAAAAAATACCAAATATGGAACTGCGAACGCAAGCTTTAGATAGCATTGATACCAAAACCTTTCACTGTGAAGGAGGAGGTATACTGGCCATTTTGGCAAAAGAACAAATGAAAACCTGTATTCGCTTTATCGTTGCGTATCAGACCATTAGTGACTATTTAGACAACTTGTGTGATCGCAGCAATTCGCTCGATCCAAAAGATTTTGCAGCGCTCCATGAATCTATGCCAGACGCGTTAACACCTGGTGCACCATTAAAAGACTATTACCGCTATAGAGATGATAAAGATGACGGTGGATATCTTAATGAGCTGGTTCTGACATGTCAACAGACGCTGGAAAAAGCACCTAAGTACGCTATTGTAGCGCCGTACTTGATTGAATTGGCTAATTATTATTGTGACTTACAGATACATAAACATGTAAAGATAGAAGAACGTGTACCTAGGCTTGAGAAGTGGTTTTCAGAGCATAAGGAGTCATTGCCATCGATGTCATGGTATGAATTTTCAGCATGTTCGGGTTCGACGCTCGGTATCTTTTGTTTAGCTGCGTATAGCTTTACAAAAGGCTTTACAGTGCAACATGCAGAGCAAGTACGCAATGGTTACTTTCCTTATATTCAAGGGTTGCATATCTTGTTAGATTATTTAATCGATCAAGAGGAAGACGTTGAAGGAGGAGATCTAAACTTCTGCTTCTATTATCCTCATCATCAAGATATGATGAATCGATTTCTACATTTTGTCACAAAGTCTGGCGAGCATGCTCAACATTTACCAGATGCTCATTTTCACCGTTTTATTTACCAAGGTTTACTTGGTGTTTATTTATCAGATCAAAAAGTTCGGAGCCAAAAGGAAGTAGCTCGAAGCGCTAAAAAACTTATAAAAGCAGGTGGGTCTTTGAGTTATTTCTTCTATGTCAACGGGCGATTATATCGAATGTTAAAAAGATAAGCTTTTGCCAAATGGCAAAAGCTTATCTTTTTTCAATGGCCACAATAAATGGCGGATTATTTTGTTGGTTTATAAACTGGTAGCGTAAAACATGAACGATTTGTTGGTCAAGATTCGATACATAATGAAGCACATCATCACGTTCTATCTGTCCTTGTTCATGTCCGTGATAAATAACAAGTACGATAATCCCCTCGGGTGCTAATAGTTCAATCAGCTGCTCAATCGCTTGAATGGTGGACGTTGAGAGAGTAACAATTTTTTTATTTCCACCCGGTAAGTATCCAAGATTGAAGATTGCACCTGTTAGGTTACCATGTAAATGAGTTGGAATATGTTTTTTTAAACGACTATGGCTATCTTTTATAAGAGTAACTTGTTGTTCAATCCCTTGTTTAGCCAATCGTTCAGACGTATTTTGAATTGCTTCATCTTGGATATCAAATCCGTATACATGTCCACTTGCGCCCACTAATTTTGCTAAGAATGACGTGTCGTGACCGTTTCCAACGGTCGCATCAATGACCGTATCACCTTCGTTAACAGCACTTGTTAACAGCGTGCGAGCAAAAGGAAGAATGCGTTCAATTTTCATAATGCTGAAACACCCTTTGCAAAGAATTTTCCTTGGTAGCTACCTCGACGTTTGAGCTCTTGGTCAATTGTGTTTAATACATTCCATTTATCCACGCTCCACATCGGTCCAATCATCAAGTCAATTGGGCCATCTCCTGTAATGCGATGAACAATCATCTCTGGTGGTAAAATTTCAAGCTGGTTGCACACAAGGCTGATGTAATCATCAAATGATAAAAATTTGAGTAGGCCTTTCTCATACTGCTTCACCATTGGAGTGCCTTTTAATAAATGAAGTAAGTGAATCTTAATGCCTTGTACATCCATTTCTGCTACTTCCCTTGCAGTTTCCATCATCATATCTTGAGTTTCAAGAGGAAGGCCATTAATAATATGAGCACAAACGCGAATCCCATGCTTTCGAAGCTTTGCAACACCCTCTAAGTAACATGCATGGTCGTGTGCACGATTAATTAACGCAGAAGTACTCTCATGAATCGTTTGTAGCCCTAGCTCTACCCATAAATACGTACGTTCGTTGAGTTCTGCTAAATACTCAACTACGTCATCTGGTAAGCAATCTGGGCGGGTAGCAATGGATAATCCGACAACGCCTGGTAATGCTAAAACTTCTTCATATTTTTGGCGTAATTCTTCGACTGGTGCATGTGTATTTGTGAATGCTTGGAAGTAAGCAATATATTTTCCGTCTTTCCACTTATGGTGCATCTTTTCTTTTATCTTGTTAAATTGTGTAGTCAAGCTTTCAGTGCGATTTCCAGCAAAATCTCCAGATCCCGCAGCGCTACAAAAGGTACATCCACCGTATGCAACGGTTCCGTCTCGATTAGGACAGTCAAATCCGCCGTCTAACGCCACTTTAAATACTTTATGACCAAAGTGTTGTCTTAAATGGTAGTTCCATGTGTGATAACGTTTATCCTCCGCTTTATATGGAAATGGGTTTTCTTGACTCAAGTCAATACCCTCCTTTATCTATGTACAGTACGTGTCTTAAATACAACATCAAATTGTATCAGAAAAAAAGAAAAGTTCCAAAGGCAATGTGAAATTCTATATTTTACAAATGATTTTTTCTAGAGATATGTCGTAAATTTGTCCAAAGATGAGCAAAATACATCTGAAACTAAAGAGTGTGGAGGGAGATAATCATGGCAACACGTCAATCAGTAGATAAGCTTCTTCAGCAATGTGAAGATGCGCTTCGATATGCGCAAAGTCAATTATCTGAAGGCATGAAACAAGAACATTATAATGATACAGAATATACAAAAGCACAGCTTGGCCTTGAAAATGCATATAAAGAACTTGAAGAGCTTGCTCATAGCGCAAATGATCAACAGCGTGAACAGCTTTATCGCATGCGCCTTCAAATTCAGCAAACGCAAAATCAAATGATCCTAACTGAACATTAAGGGGGGAAATAGCGATGGCTACTCGTTCAAATCAGAATAATCCAGAGCAAAAGACAAAAGATGGAATCAATAATAACGATATTGAAGTAGGTAAAGATTTCGATCCAGTAAAAGAGTTAAAGGCTCGTAACAGCAAGCGTGCACAGCCCGATAAATCAAAAACCAAATAAGGTAAAAGAGGCTGGGACATAAGTAATTCAGCCAATGATAAACCTGAACGATTGAGAGTTTCTCACTTTTAATCGTTCAGGTTTTTTGGTTGATTGTGAAAACAATGTTGGAAACAGGGGGGAATGGAGCGTTGGACACTCGACTCCTGCGGGAAAGAGAGGGAAAACGGAGATCCCGCAGCGCAGCGAGGAAGCTCAGGTTCCTCCCCGCGGAAAGCGAGTGGCCGTAGCGCAATGGAACGAACGTGTTCAGACAAACCAAAGAGATTGGAACAGCTATTGTTCGTCTCTTAGAAGCAATCATTTTGTTATGTCCCAAACTCTCTTTTTTAATAGAAAGTTAATTGAAAACATTTTTAATTAACTTTCTATATGCTAACTCATTGCGAAATAAAGTAGAAAGGACTAGAATGTACGTTGGCTTTAAACGTTCTCAACAGTTGAAAGGAGAAATAGATATGCCAAAGTCATTATGGTTTTTAATCATTGGAATGTTAGTAAACGTTACGGGCGCTTCGTTTTTATGGCCTTTAAATACAATTTATATACATGATCATCTCGGTAAATCATTATCCGTAGCAGGCTTTGTTTTAATGTTAAATGCTGGTGCTAGCGTAATTGGTAATCTTATTGGAGGTACCTTGTTTGATAAAATAGGAGGGTATAAATCCATTTTATCAGGTATTGTTATCACCTTGATAGCATTGGTTGGGTTAGTGTTTTTTCACGATTGGCCTACATACGTTGTATTACTTGTCATCGTTGGTTTTGGCTCGGGAATTGTATTTCCATCTATGTACGCAATGGCTGGAACGGTTTGGCCAGAAGGTGGACGTAAGTCCTTTAATGCCATTTACGTAGCTCAAAATGCAGGGGTAGCAATTGGTGCAGCTCTTGGAGGAATTGTAGCTTCTTATTCATTTACCTATATCTTCTTAGCAAACACGTTACTGTACGTGGTTTTTTTATTGATTGCACTTTTCACGTACAAGAACATTTCAGTTACGGGTTCAGCCCAAACGAGTGTATTGCAAGAAGCTAAGGGGATTAAAAATCACTATAAGCTGATTGCTTTATTAACTTTATGTGTGGGCTATTTGCTGTGCTGGATGGCGTATGTACAGTGGCAAACAACAATTGCTACGCATACATTAGAGCTTAATATCCCATTATCTCAGTACAGTATGCTTTGGACAATTAATGGTATTTTAATCGTTGCAGCACAGCCGTTTATTGTACCAGTCGTACAAAAGTTTGCGAAGACGTTAAAAGTGCAAATTATGATTGGTACGGCAATCTTTATTGCATCTTTTATTATTGTTTTGCAGGCAACTACATTTGTAGACTTTTTAATTGCGATGATTGTCTTAACGATTGGAGAAATGTTTGTTTGGCCTGCAGTTCCAGCAGTAGCAAACGAATTAGCGCCAAAAGGTAGAGAAGGATTCTATCAAGGCATTGTAAATAGTACGGCTACGGGTGGCAGAATGATTGGTCCTGTTTTCGGTGGGATGATGGTGGATCATTTTGATGTTTCTGTGCTCGTGTATAGCTTAATTGCTTTTCTATTCTTAACATTTTTCACAACATGGTTTTATGATTTGAGAATAAAAGAACAATCTACAAAGCGTTATCAAGTAACGGTTTCAAAATAAATTAAAAAGCTGAAAAGCGATGCCAGACGGCGTCGCTTTTTTGTTCCATAAAACCTGGTATGTCTCAATGGTTTGTCTAATAAGATAGTAGAAGTCAGCAGGGAGGAGGTTGTTTTCCACTTGATTGTAAACGCTTTCTAATATAAAGGGGGAAGAAAACGTGCTTAGTATGATTGGGTTAATCGGTGGTTTAGTCTTGCTTATTGTGCTTACTATGAGAGGAATGAACTTATTAATAGCAGGACCTTTAAGTGCTTTAGTAGTAGCTTTAACAAGTGGAATGCCTTTGTTTCCGCAGCTTGTTAAAGAAGGTGAAGTGAACTTTGTTGGTAACTATATGTCAGGATTTACGGGCTTTGTGACGTCTTGGTATTTAATGTTCTTACTTGGAGCAATCTTTGGAAAAGTGATGGAAGATAGCGGTGCTGCTGATAGCGTTTCAAAATGGATTGTTGAAAAGCTCGGTATGAAAAGAGCTGTATTAGCCATTGTTTTAGCCTGTGCTGTATTAACTTATGGTGGAGTCAGCTTGTTTGTCGTAGCTTTTTCTGTGTATCCCATGGCGGTAAGTTTGTTTAAGCAAGCTAACCTACCACGACGCTTTATTCCAGCTGCTCTTGCTTTTGGCTCTGTTACGTTTACAATGACTTCAGCTGGTTCACCTGAAATTCAAAACTGGATTCCAATTGATTATTTGAATACATCGCCTTATGCAGGTTGGGAAGTAAGTTTAATTGTGGCGGTATTAATGGCAGTGTTTGGCTATTGGTGGTTGAAGAAAATTATTACAAAAGCAGTGCAAAATGGTGAGCACTTTGTTGAGAGAGAGACGGACCCAAAAATGGAGAAAGGAAGAGAGTTACCTCATCCATTGCTTAGTTTAATTCCTTTAGTTGTCGTTCTTATTTGTTCATTTGTATTCCATAATTCATTGATGCAATCAGCTCTTATCATTGCGCTATTAAGTGGAATCATTGCTACGTATGTATTAAACCGTCGTTACTTTAAAGACTTCTGGGGAGCGCTATCTGAAGGAACACTTGGTGCTTTAATTGCAATTGGAAATACGGCAGCTGTTGTTGGATTTGGCGGAGTAGCAAAGGCAGCTCCTGCTTTTAATGTCGCTGTTGAAGCGATGACCAGTATTCCGGGCAGTCCGTTAATTGGAGGCGCCATTGCAGTAAGCGTTATCGCAGGGATGACCGGATCGGCATCCGGTGGCCAAGCGATTGCTTTACCGCTCTTAGCACCACATTATATGGACGCAGGTGTTAATCCTGAAGCACTTCATCGAGTTGTGGCCATTTCATCTGGCGTGTTGGACTCACTTCCCCATAATGGATATGTTGTAACTACAATTAACTCTATTTGTGGTGAAACACATAAAGATGCCTATGGTTCCGTGGCAGCTATGACTGTCGTTGTTCCGCTCGTAGGGTTAGCGATAGCTATTGCACTCTTTACGTTTGGAGTGGGTATTTAAAGAGTAAGCTGTTCAGCACATGGACATTTTAGCCGTTTGTGTGCTGAATGTTTGGATATTTCTTAAAAAAATGGGCATTATGTATGTTTTTAAGAGATTTGTTTATAAATAAGAAGAGAAACTTTGATAAAATGGTGTGAACAACTTGCAGTTTAATCACATATTATTTACAATACAAGGTAGTTACTATATGAAAAGCATTGAGAAGGAATAGTAGTGAGCGATACGAGCAAAGAGAGTTGACGGTTGGTGGGAGTCAACAAACGACCGTTCATGAACTCACCTTTGAGCTGTAAATGTGAACGAAGTAGCATTTATCGTCATCCGCGTTAAGGAAAATGAGTGAGTACATACATAATTTGTGCTAATGTGGGTGGTACCGCGGGAAGTTTATTCAACCTCTCGTCCCTTTCTTAAGGGATGAGGGGTTTTTTATAGTTCTAACACCATTGTCTTAAAATAGAAGGAGGAGTATTCATGGCCTTTAACCATAAGCAAATTGAGAAGAAGTGGCAACAGGTTTGGGAAGAAAATCAGACATTTAAAACGACTGAAGATAAAGGAAAGCGTAAATTTTATGCGCTAGATATGTTTCCATATCCATCTGGAGCTGGCCTACATGTAGGGCATCCAGAAGGGTATACAGCAACAGATATTTTATCTCGTATGAAGCGTATGCAGGGATATAACGTACTTCATCCAATGGGATGGGACGCGTTCGGTTTACCAGCAGAGCAGTATGCGTTAGATACAGGAAATGACCCAGCGCAATTCACAGAGCAAAACATTAACAACTTCCGTCGCCAAATTAAATCTCTAGGTTTCTCATATGACTGGGAGCGTGAGATTAATACAACAGATCCAAGCTACTATAAATGGACGCAGTGGATTTTCTTAAAGTTATATGAAAAAGGATTAGCGTATATTGATGAAGTTGCGGTAAACTGGTGTCCAGCTCTTGGAACAGTATTAGCAAATGAAGAAGTTATTGATGGTAAAAGTGAACGTGGAGGTCACCCAGTAGAACGACGTCCAATGAAGCAGTGGATGTTAAAAATTACTGCTTATGCAGATCGATTACTAGAGGATTTAGAAGAATTAGATTGGCCAGAGAGTATTAAAGAAATGCAGCGCAATTGGATTGGTCGCTCTGAAGGGGCGCATGTTCACTTTACAATTGATGGGCATGATGAAACGTTTACGGTGTTCACTACGCGTCCAGATACGCTTTTTGGCGCAACGTATGCCGTGTTAGCACCAGAGCATCCATTTGTTGATAAAATCACAACAGCTGAGCAAAAAGCAGCAGTAGATGCTTATATTGAGAAAATTAAAAGCAAAAGTGATTTAGAGCGTACAGATTTAGCGAAAGATAAAACAGGTGTATTTACGGGAGCTTATGCGATTAACCCAGTAAATGGCGAAAAAATGCCAATCTGGATTGCAGATTACGTATTAATGAGTTACGGAACAGGTGCAATCATGGCAGTTCCAGCTCACGATGAGCGTGACTATGAATTTGCTGTTAAATTTGAACTTCCAATTAAGGAAGTTGTAGCGGGAGGAGACGTTTCGAAAGAAGCGTACACAGGAGATGGCGAACACGTTAACTCTGACTTCTTAAACGGCTTAAATAAAGAAGAAGCAATTGAGAATATGATTGCTTGGCTAGAAACAAACAAAAAAGGTGAAAAACAAGTTACGTATCGTTTACGCGACTGGTTGTTTAGCCGTCAGCGCTATTGGGGAGAACCAATTCCAGTAATTCATTGGGAAGATGGTACAACAACGCCTGTTCCAGAAAGTGAGCTTCCATTAGTACTTCCGAAAACAACGGAAATTAAGCCGTCAGGTACTGGTGAATCACCATTAGCAAACATTGATGAATTTGTAAACGTAGTAGACCCAGAAACAGGTAAAAAAGGTCGTCGTGAAACAAACACGATGCCACAATGGGCTGGAAGCTGCTGGTACTACTTACGCTACATCGATCCAAAGAATGAAGATGCATTGGCTGACGCAGAAAAGCTAAAAGAATGGTTACCGGTTGATATTTACATTGGTGGTGCAGAGCATGCCGTTCTTCATTTATTATATGCTCGCTTCTGGCACAAGTTCTTATATGATATTGGAGTAGTACCGACAAAAGAACCTTTCCAAAAGTTATTTAACCAAGGAATGATTCTTGGCGAAAACAATGAGAAGATGAGTAAGTCAAAAGGTAACGTTGTTAACCCTGATGAGATTGTTGAGAGTCACGGTGCAGATACGCTTCGTCTATATGAAATGTTCATGGGACCTTTAGATGCGTCTATTGCATGGTCAACAAAAGGATTAGACGGAGCAAGACGTTTCATCGATCGCGTATGGCGTTTGCTAATGGATGACAACGGTGAGCTAAGCAATAAAGTACAGGAAAGCGATGATAAAACATTAGAGCGTGTATATCACCAAACGGTGAAGAAGGTAACAGAAGATTATGAAGCTCTTCGTTTTAATACAGCAATCTCACAATTAATGGTGTTTATCAACGACGCATATAAAGTCGATGTTCTTCCAAAACAATACGTGGAAGGCATCGTGAAATTACTTGCACCAATTTGTCCACACGTTACAGAAGAGCTGTGGAATAAGCTTGGCTACGAAGAAACAATCTCGTATGAGGCTTGGCCTGCTTTTGATGAAGCAAAATTAGTAGATGATGAAGTTGAAATTGTTGTTCAAGTGAACGGTAAAGTACGTGCAAAGCTAAACGTTCCAGCTGAAGCATCACGTGAACAGCTTCAAGATATCGCAATGGCAAATGAAAACGTGCAAGAGCAAATCGAAGGCAAGACTGTCCGAAAAGTGATTGCTGTACCAGGGAAATTAGTAAACATTGTAGCGAACTAATGATAGAAGTCTGAGGCAAGAGCCTCAGGCTTTTTTCATGTAAGTAGAATTTCATTTATCACTTTTGTTACAATAATAACATGGGAACGAATACATAATGAGAGGGTTGAAAAAGATGGAACAAGTAAAAGAAATTACAACAGAAGAGCTAAAGAAACGTTTGGAGCAAAATGAAGAACTTGAACTAATAGATGTTCGCGAAGATGAAGAAGTAGAAGAAGGCATTATTCCAGGAGCAAAACATATTCGTATGAATGATATTCCTGCACATATTGATGCCTTTGATAAGGATAAAGAATATATCTTTATCTGTCGCTCAGGACGTCGTAGCGAGAACGTATGCTACTACTTACAAGAGCAAGGGTATAAAGTACGCAACATGGTTGGCGGTATGCTTGAGTGGGAAGGCGAAACAACTAAAAAGTAAATAAAAAAGATGAGACATAAGTATTTTAGCTAACGAGATATCCGAACTATTGGAAGGTAACGACTTTTGATAGTTTGGGTATCTTTTTCTTCATTCCTAAAATAAGTTAAAAAACTTAGTGGAACGGAGCGGAGGACACGCATCTGCGGCGCAATAGAACGAACTGGTGGTTCCAGCCTGACTACTTTAGAAAAGGTATAATTCATCTTTGAGAAAGAATCATTTGTTTTTATTCCAGACTCTTTTTTATTCAACGTATAAATTTTATAAGAATGTCTATAGTGATTGATACATATGTTAATAGAAATGTCCAAGCAGTGATAATCATGGGATGAAAGTGGTGTCGCGGTGTGGTTCAGGTAAAAGTGTTTGATAAAGAGCATGAAAAAGATTTAGAAGTAGCTCTAAATCGCTTTTTGAAAAAAATTGATGATGAGGATATTGTGGACATTAAGTATCAAGTTACAGTAGATGTGGACCGAGATGAACAAGTATACTGTTTTTCAGCAATGGTCATATATAAAGCCTAGCGCATTAATGCGCTAGGCTTTTGGCATACTCTCCAGCATTTGCTCCAGCAAGTCTTCCAGTTACTAAAGCTGACGTAATATTATAACCACCTGTATATCCATGAATATCTAGAATTTCACCGCAAAAGTAGAGGCCACTCATGAATTTTGAAGACATTTCTTTTGGATGCACCTCTTTTACCGATACGCCTCCACCTGTTACAAAGGCTTTTTCAAGAGATAACGTTCCATTTACAGAAAACGTAAATTGTTTCAGAAGACTAACAAATTCGCGAAGTCGATCATGTGAAATTTGTCCAGCAAGTTCTTGTTCTTCAATATGCGAAGCTTGAAACAAAAATAATAAATAGCGCTCGGGCACAAACCCTTTTAACACATTTTTAATTGCTTTTTTTGGTTCTTCTTTTAAAAGAGCTACGACTTTTTGAAAGAGATTTTCTTCATTTATGTCTGGAAACGAATCAATCATCATTTGAACAGTCTTTGTTTTTTGTTTTTTAAGTTCTTTGACAACATATTGACTGCAGCGCAATACCGCGGGTCCAGAAATTCCAAAGTGTGTAAAAATCATATCCATTCGATGAGTAATCACAGGCTTGCCTTTCTTGTTTAGTACGCTTAATCCAACGCTACGTAAAGATAAACCTTGCAATGTCTTGTCTCGAATAAATGATTCACTTGAAGTGACGGGAACTTCGGTGGGATAAAGTTCTGTAATGGTATGTCCCGCTGCTTCCGCCCAAGCATAGCCATCGCCTGTAGAACCGGTATGAGGAACAGACTTTCCTCCAACAGCTAAAATGACTGCCTTGGCTTGGATTACTTCACCCGTCTCTAGCTGCACTTCTTTTACTGCATTGTTCTCATATGCGACTTTTCTTACAGGCGTATTTGTGCGTACATGAACGTTTAAACGCTTTAATTCACCAATGAGTGCATCAACGACTGATTGTGCTTTATTTGACACGGGAAACATGCGTCCGTGATCCTCTTCCTTTAAAGCAATCCCGAGGTTTTCAAAAAATCTGATGATATCTTCATTATTAAAAATCGAAAATGCACTATATAAAAAGCGTCCGTTTCCTGGAATGTGCTTAATAATTTCATCGATTGGGAGTCGGTTCGTAACATTACAGCGTCCACCACCCGAAATAGCTAACTTTCGACCGAGCTTTGTTCCTTTATCTACTAATAGTACCTTTGCGCCTTTTTCACCGGCTGCAATCGATGCCATCAAACCAGAAGGTCCTCCTCCGATTACGATTACATCATAAATCATATCTCCACCAACCTGTCTATTTTATAAAATTTGAGTTTGTTCACTGACAAATGAAGAAACTTTGGATAAAATGGGCTATAGTCTTGTTTTTTTCTAGCTGCTAGCAGCAGTTAACATTAAAGCATGTCTGAAATAAAACTGCAACTTGATTCCTTTTTATTCTATCACTATTATCAAAGTGTAACATTACGTATCGGAGGAAGCTTATGTCTGATTCAAAGCTATTACGAGGAACATTTGTGTTAACGTTAGGAACCTATATTTCTCGCATATTAGGAATGATTTATATTTTTCCATTTGCAACGCTCGTTGGAGCTGTAGGTGGAGCGCTGTTTGGATATGGATATAACCAATATGCCATTTACCTAAGTATTGCAACGGCAGGGATGCCGATGGCTGTTTCAAAATTCGTATCTAAATATAACGCAATGGGTGATTACTATACGAGTAGGAGAATGTATCGTGCAGGTCTTAAGCTTATGCTTGTCACAGGGGTTTTATCTTTTCTCTTACTTTATTCTTTATCTCCTTTTATTGCGGATTTAACACTAGGAGGAGCCGATTTAGATAACTCGTTAGAAGACGTTGTCATGGTTATGCGCATGGTGAGCGTGGCGCTTCTTGTCGTACCTATTATGAGTTTAATGCGAGGATTTTTCCAAGGACACCAGTCTATGGGGCCAACTGCTGTTTCACAAGTTATTGAACAGTTTGTCCGCGTTGTCTTCTTACTCGCTTCTACGTACATCGTGTTAAAAGTTGTCGGAGGAAGTTTAGCCTTAGCGGTTGGATTTGCAACAATGGGTGCATTTGTAGGGGCGCTTGGTGGACTAGCTGTCTTGTTATGGTATTGGAAAAAACGAAAACCTCATTTAGACAAAATGGTACAAGAGCAAAAAGTTACGCCAACGCGTATTTCAACGGTTTCTATTTTTAAAGAGTTGTTTACGTATTCTATTCCTTATGTATTTGTAGGGCTTGCAATTCCCCTTTATCAGTATGTTGATCAATTTACATTTAACCGTACAATGGTTGCTGCTGGTCAAAAAGAAATTGCAGAAACGATGAATGGGATTGTGCAGTCGTATGTACCAAAGCTTGTAATGATTCCTGTTTCATTAGCGACAGCGTTTGGATTAACACTCGTTCCAACCATTACACGTTCATTTGTGAATCAAGATTACACGGCTCTTCAAAAACAGATTGACCAAACGTATCAAACGATTATGTTTTTAGTATTACCGGCATCAGTTGGGTTGATGGCTTTAGCGGGTCCAGCCTATGGAACATTCTTTGGTATAGAAGATATTAAAGCTGGTGGAACAGTTCTATTAGCTTATGCGCCGGTTGCGTTATTGTTTTCATTTTTCACTGTGAATGCTGCGATTTTACAAGGTGTGAATAAACAAAAATACGCGGTAATCAGTTTAGCATTTGGTCTAATTGTGAAAATTATTTGTAACGTACCATTTATTTATCTATTTCATGAGCTAGGTTCAATTTTAGCAACGGCTCTTGGTTATCTTGTATCTATTGCGTATACATTTTATCTCATTAAAAAGCATGCGAATTATGATTACCATGCGTTTATCAAACGTACAGTGTTAATCTTTATCTTCGTTGCAATTATGGGGTTAAGCGTTAAGTTGCTTTCCTTTATTTTAGGCTTCTTCTTAGCGTATGATCAAAGCCGCATCGCTGCTGTGGTGATCACCTTTATTGGAGCAGGGGTCGGAGGGATTGTATACGGTGTAGCAACGTACCGTTCGACATTACTAGAGCGAGTAATGGGCAAACGAATTATAAACATAATTGAACGAAAAATTTTGCGCCGTCGTCCAGCAAACGGTTAATGAGAAAGTGACTCATTCAATGAGTCACTTTCTTTTCGGATATAAACTGAGGAGGATTTTATGAGATTAGATAAGTTATTAGCTAATATGGGATATGGTAGTCGAAAAGAAGTAAAAGGGTTATTAAAAACAGGAGCAATAAAAGTGAATGGTAAAGCGGTTAAAGATGCTAAGCTACACGTGAATCCGGAAACTGACGAAGTGTCCGTTCACGGAGAAATCATTGAATACAAAGAATTTATTTATTTGATGATGAATAAGCCTCAAGGGGTGATTTCTGCTACAGAAGATCATCAACATGAAACAGTTGTTGATTTATTAGAAATTGACGACGCCATTTATAATCCTTTTCCAGTCGGAAGACTAGATAAAGATACGGAAGGATTACTGCTATTAACAAACGATGGACAGCTTGCTCATCAGCTGCTCTCACCCAAAAAGCATGTTCCAAAAACCTATTTTGCGACTATTAATATGAAAGTAACTGAGGAAGATGTCGAAGCATTCAGAAAAGGGGTTACATTAGATGACGGATATGTCACGAAACCCGCAGAGTTAACCATTTTAAAAAGCGGTGAATCATCTGAAATTGAGCTAACCATTGTTGAAGGGAAATTTCATCAGGTGAAGCGTATGTTTGAATCAAGAGGAAAGAAAGTCACGTATTTAAAACGAATTTCCATGGGAGCTTTGCCGCTAGATGAAGAGTTAGAACTGGGGGAATACCGAGAGCTAACAGAAGAAGAATTAAGCGCATTAAAAGATAAAAAAGAATAAGAGGCGAAAGAAAAAGGAACCTGTACATAAATTGGTTCCTTTTTGTTCACTCTACGCAAGTGAAACAATTCACGTTTAAATGCACTGAGGTAAAATCAGGCACTTAAAGATACTCAACACACAAGGCGAAAAAGTATGAGGAATCTTTATCTCTGTATATAAATACTTACCTTTGAAACTTACTAGGATGAAATCTTGACCTTCTTCTCTGTCGTCGTCCACGTACCACGACTTGGACTATGAACTAAATCATTGTATGCTAATACATTTAAATCACGCTGAATAGTTCTAGGGGTGATACCAAACTCATCAACAAGCTCTTGAGTAGTGACAGTTCCCTTTTTACTAATGAACATATAAACGGATTTGATACGCGTTAGCATTCGATTAGTTGAAGGTTTCAAAAAACCACTTCCTTATTCGTTTTTCGTAAGGCACAACTTCTTTATAACTTTGAGATGTCAAGCACTATTTAAGTCCTCAGTTATATTGTACACAAAAAATCATAAAAAATAAAAGGATAAAGCTTAATTTAATAATAAATTTACAAAAATTGTGATAAATGAGATAAATATATACTTTTTTGGCAGGTCTCCTTTCCTAAGTTATACATTATTTTTTAATGTATGCGAAATATAACAAAATAGACCTATTCAAGCATAAATTTAGAGAAAAGGTTACAACCCTTTACCCTTTTTCTAGCTAATTAAACACCTTAGAAGCTTTTTGAAAATAGGTGTGATAAAGTGGAAATAGTACAAATTGAATACTTCTACAATAATGGAGGATAACTATGGAAGCTATCAATTGGATGGAAGAAGTTAAAAAAAGAGAAAGCAATATCTTGGAAGAAACGAAGCGCTTTTTACAAATTAAAAGCGTCCTTGAAGAATCTGTAAAAGAAGATGAGCCATTTGGAGAAGGAGTAGCTAAAGCTCTTCATTTTTTATTAGATAAAGGAAATGATGATGGTTTTACGACTAAGAACGTAGATGGTTATGCAGGACATATTGAATTGGGAGAAGGAAAAGAATTAATAGGAATTTTATGTCACGTTGATGTCGTACCTGAAGGTGATGGTTGGTCTGTTGATCCATACGGTGCGGAAATTAAGGACGGAAAAATCTTTGCTCGCGGAGCGATTGATGATAAGGGACCAACAATAGCTGCTTATTACGCTATGAAAATTGTTAAAGAGCTAGGATTGCCGCTTTCTAAACGCGTACGTATGATTATCGGAACAGATGAAGAAAGCGATTGGAGATGTGTAGATCACTACTTTAAACATGAAGAAATGCCAACGATGGGCTTTGCTCCAGATGCTGACTTTCCTATCATTTACGCAGAAAAAGGGATTACGGATGTAGAGTTACACCAACAGGCGATTCAAGGAACAGATGGCGACTATGTACTAACATCGTTTGAATCTGGTCGTCGTTATAATATGGTACCTGACTATGCAAAAGCAGTTCTTACTGTAAAAGAAGAAGCAAACCTCGAAAAAACGTATGAGAAGTTCTTAAATAAACATCATGTAAAAGGTACAGTTGAAGTCAACAGCAACAAATATACCCTTACCTTAGAAGGGGTATCGGCCCACGGAAGTGTTCCTCAAAAAGGGAAAAATGCCGGGGTGTTGTTAGCAAGCTTTCTACATGAATTAGCATTAAATGAACAAGCAAGACAGTTCGTTACATATGTTAATCACTATTTTGTAGAGGATACAATTGGTGAAAGAATCGGTTTGCATATTCGAGACGATGTAACAGGTGATTTGACTGTAAACGTTGGTATTTTATCTTACACTCATGAGAAGGCTGGACAAATTGGTTTAAACATTCGGTACCCAGTTGCCGCTAGTATTGATACTATTATTTCTACAATTAAGAAGCAAAGGGAGACATATCAAATTTCTGTTAAGCATTTTTCAGATTCAAAACCGCATCATGTCGATCAAAAGCATAAGCTCATCCAAACGTTACAGCAAGTCTACCAAGAACAAACGGGAGAGGAACCAACGCTTATTTCCATTGGCGGAGGTACGTATGCACGAGCGCTAGAGGCCGGAGTAGCATTTGGTCCACTATTCCCTGGAAGAGAAGAAGTAGCTCATGAAAAAGATGAATATATGGTGGTCGAAGATCTATTGAAAGCAACAGCCATTTATGCACAAGCTATTTATGAGTTAGCTAAGTAAACGAAAAAGACGCTCAGCAGCATGAGCGCCTTTTTTGGTTTATTAGGAATCAAAAGAGAATAAATCGCTTGATAAGTAGCGTTCACCTGTATCACAGGCGATGCACACAACGACTTGGTCGGGGCTTAGCTTTTTAGCTACTTCAATGGCAGCATAGCAAGCTGCACCAGAGGATGGACCAACTAAAATCCCTTCTTCAGCTGCAAGTCTACGCGTAATATCATATGCTTCTTCATCTTTAATCTTTAAAATTTCATCATACACATTCACATTTAACGTATCAGGGATAAAGCCAGGGCTTGTTCCTACAAGTTTATGCTTTCCTGGTTTTCCACCTGATAAAACAGGAGAGCCAGCAGGTTCTACTACATGAACACTCATGTTTGGATAGCGCTCTTTTAGTACTTCACCAGTCCCTGTAATTGTGCCACCAGTTCCGGCTGTAGCAACAAATGCAGCCAATTCTTTATTTAAATCATCCATTGCTTCAATAATTTCTTTTGCCGTGGTGTGGCGGTGTGCGTCTGGATTAGCTTCGTTTTTAAACTGCATTGGCATAAAAGCATTTGGAATTTCTTTTGTTAATTCTTCAGCTTTACGAATAGCACCTGGCATTTTTTCATCTCCTGGTGTTAGCACAACTTCAGCCCCGTAAGCTTTTAATAAGTTAATACGTTCTTGCGTCATAGTATCTGGCATAACAAGAATTGAGCGATATCCTCTTGCAGCAGCATTCATAGCTAAGCCAATTCCAGTGTTGCCACTCGTTGGCTCAATTATAGTTGAATTTGGTTTTAAAAGGCCTGCTTCTTCAGCTTTAACAATCATATTAAAAGCAGCGCGATCTTTTACGCTTCTGCTGGGGTTGAAGAATTCTAGCTTTAAATAAACGGATGCACCGTCAGCTGGCTGAAGACGATTCAATTTAACAAGTGGAGTATCTCCTATTAAATCTGCCATGTTGTTAACAACTTTCATTTTAACCATCCTTTGCATCGATAGAATTAATGATCTTTTTTATCCTAGTATAGACAATAATAGCGTACAACTACACTTTTATCGCCGTAAAAAGAAGTGTTTTTTCTATCATAACATAATCTATCGCATTAGTAGGATAAAAGGGCTTAAGCTTACGGTTTCACTAAAAAGCTTTAATTACTAGTGGTATCTTTCTTTTAATGTTAGTAAAATTGAACAATAAAAACAATCTGGTATTTTTTAACGAGGAGAATGATTTGATATGGCGCAACTTATTAAGATACAAGACTATCTTTCACGCTATGAGCGAGATTTGTATCACTATTCCTCTCAATTTACACGCGTGAAACAACACAATTGGGAGAAAGCAAAGGATTATTTCTATAACGGAGAGGAAGAGGTTCAGTTAGATGATATAGACGAATCGCCGACTTCAGAACCATCGCTTTTTCGAAAGGTAAAATCCTTTTTTAAAAAAGATGAAGTAGCCGAAACAGATAAAGAATACATGGAGGTAGAAATAGAAAAAGAAGCAGAAGAAAACTTTGATGCCGAAAATCTCACTGCGTTTGTGACAGAACCTAAAAGCCTACAAGACCTAAAGGTATTGTTTTTAGAAAATGTTTTTCAAATGCAAATGAGGTGGGCGACGTCGACCTTATTTGAGCTTTCAAATGCAGATAAGCGATACTTTTATGATGAAAAGCTTCAATACTTTTTAAAAAGCTTTCCTGATACTTTTCTACTTATGTATAAGCCTGTCTTTTTAGTGAAAAAAGCGCCTGTTGAAGCAGAGGTTATTTTAATTACGCCTACTGAAACAATTTGTATTGCAATGGTTGAAGGGAAAAATGGCTCTGTTTTTCAGTATTCAAAAGAAAATTTTTGGACAGAGTTAATAGGGAAAGATAAAAAGAAAGTGTTAAATCCCGTGCTTGGGTTGAATAGAACAGAGCAACTCGTCAAAAGCCTTTATCAATCTCATAATATTGACCGACCTATTCGTAAAATATTACTGAGTCGCAATGGTTTCTTTGACTCTCCAACAGAACCGTATCAAATTGATTTTATTGATAAGCGGAACTATGAAGAATGGTTCTATAATTTAAGGCGTTTATCAGCACCCTTAAAATTCAATCAGCTTCAGGCAGCAGAGGCACTTTTAAAGCATAGTCAAAGCATTTATTTTGATCGAAGTGAGAATGAATAATTTTGATGTGAAATTTAGTATTTATCTAATAGAAAGTGCTTTCATTTCTCCGATTTGAACATATAATGCTCATAATAAGTTATGTAGGAGGAGAACAGATGGCTTATGATGATCAAAAATTTGAAGCATATTTAGATAAGATGGATATGGTTACCGTTCTTGTTCCTAAATCTTACTACGATGGAGAAGTGAATTCGCTTTGTTTAATGAGAGATGGCCAATCGCTTTCTTTAAAGCTAAAGGATAGAAAAGTATTACATGAGGCTATAAAATATGAATGCTACTGTCAAATAAAAATAGAGATTGGTGAAGAGTATCAAGTGGTAGAAGAACGTGGTGCCAAAGCAGATTTAAAGATAGGAGCTGTCATTCGCACTCCTGAATTCGATGATGCTTTTTTTTACAATGAATCGGACTTGGGTGTGGTTTTTACCAAGCAACATATTCAGCTGAAATTATGGGCACCGACTGCTACAGATGTGAAGGTAAAGCTTATCAATCCTAAAACGTTAAATAAAGAATATATTGGCATGGCTCGTATGAAAAAGGGAGTGTGGACAGCGATTTGTGGCCTTGAAAAAGAAGGGCATCACTATAGCTATGAGGTAACGGTCAACGGTGTTACGAGAGAAGCTGTTGATCCGTATGCAATAGCAGCATCAGCAAACAGTGAATACGGTGTGTTGGTGAATTTACACAAAACTAAGCAGCCGCCTGTGAAAAAGGCTCCGCTTCAAAAGCCCACGGATGCTATTATTTATGAAGTCCATATTCGTGATTTTACCATTCATCCTTCCAGTAACGTGTCCAATAAAGGAACATATGCAGGATTCACTGAGTCGTCAACAGAAAGCGGTGTAACAACAGGGTTAGCTTACTTAAAGGAACTTGGTATTACGCATTTGGAGCTCCTACCCGTTTATGACTTTGATGGCGTAGATGAACTGAAGCCTTTAGATACCTATAATTGGGGCTACAACCCACTCCTATTTAATGTGCCGGAAGGCAGCTATTCTTTGGAGCCAACAAATCCTATAGCTCGTATTCTAGAGCTAAAGCAACTTATTCGAGCGGTTCATGAGAATGATCTACGTGTTATACTCGATGTTGTCTATAACCATGTATATGTAAGGGAAGACTCTTCTTTTGAAAAGATTGTTCCAGGATATTACTTCCGGCATGATCAATTTGGAATGCCGTCCAATGGAACAGGTGTAGGAAATGATTTTGCTTCTGAGCGTAAGATGGCGCGTAAATTTATCGTTGACTCCGTCTTGTTTTGGGTCAAAGAATATGATGTTGATGGCTTTCGTTTTGATTTAATGGGAATTTTAGATATTGAAACGATGAATACGATTCGACAAAAGCTGTTTGAATATGATTCATCCATTTTGCTGTTTGGTGAAGGGTGGGATCTAAATACCCCTTTATCTTCAGAGCAAAAAGCAACAATCTATAACTCTGATAAAGTCCCACATATTGGGTTCTTTAATGATCGTTTTCGAGATTTTATCAAGGGAAGTACTTTTAACATCTATGATAAAGGTTTTATTTGTGGCAACACCCATCGAGTTGACGAAGTAAAGCAAGTAATGGCTGGCAGTGTTTCTTATCAAAAAGGAGAGAAGTATTTATTTGTTCAGCCTACCTCTTCGATAAACTATGTAGAATCACACGATAATCACACGCTGTGGGATAAATTGAGTAAGTGTAATTCACATGAAGAGAAACAAATTTTGCAAAAAAGGCAAAAGCTTGCAAGTGCAATGGTGTTATTAGCTCAAGGCATTCCTTTTCTACATGCAGGACAAGAATTTTATCGAACAAAACAAGGTGTTGAAAATAGCTATCGCTCACCGGATAGCATCAATCAATTTGATTGGGAGCAGCGGAAAATCTATAACAAGGATATAAAGTGGCTACAAGCAGTGATTCAGCTAAGAAAAGCGCACGGCGCATTTCGCTTTCATACAACCGAGCGAATTCGTAAGCATATGAAGTTCTTAGAATCGGTGCCAGAAATAGTTGCGTATGCTCTTGCCAATGTAGAAAAATACGGACCATGGAAGGATATCATTGTCGCGTTTAACCAAGACACATCAACTCATTATATTAACTTGCCACAGGGGAGTTGGAACGTCGTAATCGATGGAGAAAGCGCTTATCAGTATCCATTTCCAAAAGCCCTTTCAGGCGAAGCAGCGGTTCCTGCGGTTGGCGTTTTAGCATTATTTAAAACATAAGTGCTATTCTGCTACTTGACGAGAAAAGCGGGAAGAGGATAAAATTTATGAAGGATAGCTATTGGTATATGTCCGCAATAGCTGTCTTTTTTATTTAATAAAACAAATACACGTTGTTGATGATATAAATAGAAGTAAACATAACTTTAAATTTTTAATGAAATGTGTGTGTTGAAATTGAAGGTGAATTGGTTGGAACATATATTAGGAAGCGAATGGGAAGTGACTCCTGCTGGCGGTGCAACTGGAGATGCTTATTTCGCAAGGTTTCAAGACCGAAAGCTATTTCTGAAGCGCAATTCATCTCCTTTCCTAGCTGTTTTGTCAGCAGAAGGGATTGTTCCAAAGTTAGTTTGGACCAAACGAATGGAAAATGGAGATGTAATTACAGCTCAACACTGGCTAGATGGTCGAGAGTTAAAACCTCAAGATATGAACTCGGATAGCGTAACAGAACTGCTGAGTAAAATTCATCACTCTAAAGAGTTGTTGGATATGTTAAAAAGATTAGGGAAAGAGTCGTTATTACCACAAGACGTTCTACTCGATATTCGAGCAAATGTAGATTTGGACTTGCAGAAAGAACCAGTTGTTGAGCAAGGGATTCTGTATTTAGAGCGAGAAGTGGATTTCGTTCAGCCAGAGGAATATGTTGTTTGTCATTGCGATGTCAATCATAATAATTGGTTGCTAGGTGAGAATGAACAGCTATATTTAATCGATTGGGACGGAGCGATGATTGCTGATCCAGCTATTGACTTAGGCCTTCTGCTGTACTGGTACATTGATCCAGCAGAATGGAAGGGTTGGCTAGAAAAGTACGGTATTGCTTTAACAGATAGCTTGCAAAAGCGAATGAAGTGGTATGTTGTGAGTCAAAGTATTTTATTTGTACAATGGCATCGTACAAAGCAAGAATTACCAGAAATGAACTACTGGCTTAACTACTTAAAAGTATTGCTTGAAAATGAGAGTTAAGCCAGTAAGTTTAGTTAAGATAGACTAGATAGTTCTTCAACCCATTGGGATAAATTTTGTTTATTTGTTTCAATATGTTGATCGAGATGCGCCGCGCTTTTGGCAGTCTGTGTATACTCGCAAATGTTTTGAAGCGTGCGATACACTTGTTCATTAGCAGTTCCATTTGCTAGCATTGCTTGAGCTAAACGTTCAACTTGTTCGCATTCAGAGACTGTTCCACAGCAGTCAGTTTGGTGATTTGATAAGATGTCCTTTAAGATAGCCATTTGATGTTGAGCGTTTAAAGGCATAGTGCACCATCCTTTCTCGTATGATGCTTTTATTTTTTTCTTTATGAATACAATTATTCATACGAATGTCGGTTGTACAAAATAACCGACATTTTCCGTGTGGTTCAATTTTGATAATTTTTGATAATATAGATGAGGTGTGCAGTATGAGACTAAGAAATAAGCCTTGGGCAAAAGAGAAATTGGCACAGTATCCACAATATGCCGTTGGAAATCCTGCAGAACATAAGGGCAAATGGAACGAGGTATTTGGAAACGATAACCCAATTCATATTGAAGTTGGAACTGGAAAAGGTCAATTCCTACTTGGGATGGCTAAGCAAAATCCAAACATTAACTACCTTGGCATTGAGTTATATGAAAGTGTAATTGTTAGTGCGCTAGATCGCATAATTGAAGCAGAAGTACCGAATTTTAAACTGCTAAGCGTTGACGCAAAAGACCTAACGGAATATTTTGCTAAAGGTGATGTTGAGCGAGTATACTTAAACTTTTCAGATCCTTGGCCAAAAGTTCGTCATGCTAAAAGACGCTTAACGTACAAAACATTTTTAAATATCTATGAACAAATTTTAATCGATGGTGGAGAGATTCATTTTAAAACAGATAATCAAGGATTGTTTGAATACTCTTTAATGAGCTTTTCTGAATATGGCTTGTTATTAAAGTACGTAAGTTTAGATTTACATGCTAGTGACTTCGAAGGAAATATTATGACGGAGTATGAAGAAAAGTTTTCTCAAAAGGGAAGTCGTATTTATCGTTCAGAAGTTAAATACATGAATGAAAAATAATATCTATAAGGAGGCTGGGACATAAGTAATTCAGCCAATGATATACCTGAACGATTGAGAGTTCATAACTTTTAATCGTTCAGGTTTTTTGGTTGATTGTGAAAACAATGTTGGAAACAGGGTGGAATGGAACGTAGGATACTCGACTCCTGCGGGAAAGAGATGGGAACAGCTAGTGTTCGTCTTTTAGAAGCAATCATTTTGTTATGTCCCAAACTCTTTTTTGTTTAAAAAAGACTATAAAAACGTAAATAGGGAGTGATACAATAAATAGGAATATATGGGAGGTGTAAAAATGGAAACGTTAACAATAGGAGATGTGAGAGTTTCTTGGTTAAATGGTGGAGATAATCATCTTGACGGGGGAGCTATGTTTGGTGTTGTACCAAAAGAGCTTTGGTCTAAAAAATACCCTACTGCTTATGACAATCGTATCCCAATGAGAACAGATCCATTGCTAGTTCAAACTGGTAATGAAGTTATCTTAATTGATGCAGGCATAGGAAACGGAATGATTGAAGGTAAGCAAAAAAAACATTTTGGCATTACGGAAGAATCTAACGTAGAAACGGATTTAATGAAGCTGGGATTAACGCGACATGATGTAACAAAAGTAGCGATGACACATATGCACTTTGATCATGTAGCGGGACTAACAACGAGAAGTCAAGGGAAATTGGAGTCTACATTTCCAAACGCAGTTATTTATGTAAGCGACGTTGAATGGAACGAAATGCAAAACCCTAATATGCGTTCAAAAAATACGTATTGGAAGCAAAATTGGGAAGCTATTGAATCTCAAGTTGTGCCGTTTCATGATTCTCTTCAATTGCTCCCAGAATTTACGATGCATCACACAGGTGGGCATAGTGATGGACATTCTGTCATTGTCATTAGTAGTCAAGGCGAGCAGCTTGTGCATATGGGAGATCTATTACCAACTCATGCTCATCATAATGTGTTGTGGGTTATGGCCTATGACGATTTTCCAATGACATCTATTTCTCAAAAAGAAAAATGGCTTCAGTATGCATACAATCAAAATGCATGGCTTAGTTTTTACCACGATGCTTATTACCGAGCGATTAAGTGGGATACTAAAGGTCACATCATAAATGCAGTAAAGTTTAATCAATCTTTACTAAGTCAATAATGTTACCGCTACTTTTATCAATGAAGAATTCATATTGTTCCTGATTTCCATTGACAGAACGAGTAATACCACCAGAGTAACCTTCAAAAGCGAGGCCGTACCTGTTTATAACCTTGGTCGTCGTCTGAATCCAAGAGCCGTTAATGGGACCATTTCTTTTAAATGCTTGCTTTGCAATATGCAATGCTTCCATGGATGAAAGAGACGACTTTTTCTTTTGATATAGATAAGCGCTTGCAAAACCAACAGCAATGCCAGTTATGAGCTGCGTATACTTCATAATAATCACCTTCTTTTTTTAATAAAAACAAAAGTTCTTACTATAGTCCATTATACAAAAACATACTTTGATTGTTAAGCAATCCTCTTGGTTAAGGAAGAAAAATGGAAAGTATTTTGACTTTTCGCTACAATGAAAAGTAATGACATACATAAAGGAGACGAAAGATGAATTCAGAAACTTTATCATTATTTAAAACATTAACAGAACTTCCGGGTGCTCCAGGGCATGAGCATGCGGTAAGGTCTTTTATGAAATCACAAATGGAGCCTTTAACTGATGAAATTATTCAAGATGGACTTGGAAGTATTTTTGGAGTGAAAAAAAGCAATTCTTCAGGTCCAAAAGTAATGGTAGCTGGGCATATGGACGAAGTTGGATTTATGGTGACCGGTGTGACCGATAAAGGAATGCTTCGTTTCCAAACATTAGGCGGATGGTGGAGTCAAGTATTATTAGCTCAGCGCGTCGAGGTTATTACAAGAACGAAGAAGATTACAGGCGTTATTGCATCGATTCCTCCACATCTGTTAGAGGATGCGCAGCGTAATAAGCCGATGGCTATTAAAAACATGATGATTGACGTTGGAGCCGATTCCAAGCAAGAAGTTGCTGATATGGGGATTCGTCTTGGAGATCAGATTGTACCCATTTGTCCATTTACACCAATGGCTAACGAGAAAAAAATCTTAGCAAAAGCGTGGGATAATCGATACGGTTGTGGATTAGCAGTTGAGTTATTGAAAGAGGTAAAGGATGATAAGATTCCAAACATTCTATATGCTGGAGCAACTGTGCAAGAAGAAGTAGGTTTACGAGGTGCTCAATCTGCTGCAAATATGATTAAGCCGGATGTCTTTTATGCGCTAGATGCCAGCCCAGCGAATGATATGTCAGGAGATAAAAATGCATTTGGTCAGCTTGGAAAAGGTGTACTGCTTCGCATTTTTGATCGTACGATGGTAACGCATCGAGGTATTCGAGAGTTTATTCTAGATACAGCTGAGACCAACCGTATTCCATATCAGTATTTTGTGTCACCAGGTGGGACAGATGCTGGGCGCGTTCACACGTCTAACAGCGGTGTTCCATCAGCTGTAATTGGTATTTGTTCAAGATATATTCACACACATGCTTCCATGATTCACGTAGACGATTATGCTGCTGCAAAAGAACTATTGGTGAAGCTCGTGCGGGCAACAGACGAAACAACAGTAGCTACTCTTAAAGAGCAGGTGTAGTCTTAAAACAGTCGCTTGTAAAAAGCGATTGTTTTTTGTGTTAATTAAAAAACACGCAAAGGAGCAACGGAATGAACATTGCAATCGGAACGAAAAATCCAACTAAAGTAAATGCTGTTAAAAATGTATTTGGACAAGAGATGACATACTATTCATTTGATGTGCCTTCAGGTGTATCTAGCCAACCGTTTTCAGATGAAGAAACCATTCAAGGAGCTATTAATCGTTCAGAGAAAGTATGTAAAGATGAGATAGACTTAGGGATTGGATTAGAAGGGGGCGTAACAGAAACGGATTACGGCTTATTTTTGTGCAACTGGGGAGCTTTAAGTAGTCGGTCTCTTGAAAAGCCAATCATTGCGGGTGGTGCAAGAATTTTATTGCCTGAGGAAATTGCAAGGGTGTTAAAAGAAGAAAAAATTGAGTTAGCAGAAGCTATGGAACGCTTTACAAAAAAAGAAGATGTACGTTCAAATGAAGGAGCAATCGGTATATTCACATCAGAAATCCTTACCAGAACGGCTATGTTTGAGCAGGTTGTTCGTATGCTGTATGGTCAATATCTATTTCATCAAAACCGCTAAATAGGATATACTAACGTCTTATAATAGTAAAACGTTCTACATACTTGAAAGTAAGATACTTGCACCATCTGTTTGACTATGGTTTCATATGAGTGAATGTAAAATTAAATGAAGCATAAACCCAATGTCTTTTTGAATAGAAACGAGACATAAAACATAAAGGAGGAAATAAAAATGAAGAAAATGGAAAGTATTGGACAATATAATGAGGTTATTAAAGAAGGAAAGCACATCATGATGTTTTCAGCAGACTGGTGCCCAGATTGTCGTGTAATTGAACCGATTCTACCTGAAATAGAGCAAAAGTATAGTGAGTATACGTTTCATTATGTCGATCGAGATCAGTTTATTGATTTGTGCATTGAACTGAATATTTTTGGTATTCCAAGCTTTGTAGGATATAACAACGGTGAAGAAAGCGGACGTTTTGTAAGCAAAGATCGTAAAACGCAGGAAGAAATTGAACAATTTATTGAAAGTTTAAAAGGATAAGCTATCGCTAGGCCTGTTGTTTTAACAAGAGGCCTTATTTTAAGCTTCTTTTGGTGAAAAGGAGGGGTTTTTCAGTGAAGATGACAAGTGTTAAAATGAAAAAGTTAGTTCAAGATCGTTTGAAAGATGAAAATCTACGTTTTCAATTTGATCAAAAAAACGATACGCTAAGAATTGAGCATTCTGAAACAAAAAAAGGATTAACGGTTTCACTACCAGGGCTCATTGCGAAATGGGAAGAAAAAAAAGACGCAGCAGTAGACGAAATGATATATTATATAAGAGAAGCTGTGCGCGTAATGAATGATGAACAACAATTAGACTCAAAAGAAAAGAAGGTTCTTCCAGTTATTCGGTCTACCTCTTTTCCAACGAAAACAAACGAAGATGTTCCGCTCGTATATGATGATCATACGGCAGAAACAAGAGTTTATTATGCCTTAGATTTAGGTAATACGTATCGATTAATAGATGAAAAGCTTCTGCAAAAAGAAAAGCTTGATGTAACATCTATAAGGGAAATGGCAAAGTTTAATCTTCGTTCATTGCCAATTACATATAAAAAAGATACAGTTGCAGGCAATGATTTTTATTTTGTTAATGCCAATGACGGGTACGATGCGAGCCGGATTTTAAATGAATCTTTCTTACAAGAGTTTCAAGATAAAGTAAAAGGAACGCTCACAATTGCTGTGCCTCATCAGGATGTTTTAATTTTAGCAGATGTTCAAAATGAAACAGGCTATGATATATTAGCACAGATGAATATGAGCTTTTTTGCTAGTGGAAGAGTACCCATTACAGCACTCTCTTTCTTGTATGAAAACGGGCGTTTAGAACCGATTTTCATTTTAGGAAAAAATCGTAGTAAAGGACGGAGTTAAGGAATGAATATTTTTTACAACAAAGAAGGTATCGGTGATACGTTAATCGTATCTCTTCGAGACATTGAACTTTCAAACCGAACGTTTGAAACAAAAAAGAATGTAACGCGAATCTTTGATGAAAAATCAAATATTACTGCTGGCTATAATATTTTTGAAGCATCTACTGTTTTATCTTTTTCAGGGCATGGACCTATTAAGTTAACAGAAGAGCTAGTAGCGGAAGTAAACCGAGTTATTCAGGAAAGCGGATTTTCTGAATCGATTGAAGTAGACTTGTCTCCAAAATTTGTTGTGGGCTACGTTCAAGAAAAAGAGAAGCATCCAAATGCTGATAAATTGAATATTTGTAAAGTAGATGTTGGGACAGAGACGTTACAAATTGTGTGTGGCGCTCCAAATGTTGAGGCAGGACAAAAAGTTGTAGTGGCAAAAGTAGGCGCTGTTATGCCAAGTGGTCTTGTTATTAAAGATGCAGAACTTCGTGGCGTACCTTCTTCTGGTATGATCTGTTCTGCAAAAGAATTGGCTTTACCAAATGCTCCTCAAGAAAAAGGTATTTTAGTGTTGGAAGAAAGCGCAAAAGTAGGAGAAGAGTTCTCAGCCTAACTCTATATGATGCCAAAGTCGGATGTTGCTTTACACCTATGTTTCAAAGGATTACAGTTTGTGAAAAGCAATTGTCAATGGTTTTATAAATTTGATAAAATTAAAAGCTACTAGTAGTTCTAGTGGCTTTTTTGCATATTTCACAATATATCGGGTATCTAGTTAATAGATTTTATAGGAACCCTATTGGATACATGGTAAAATGAATGAGAGTGTATAAAAATTGAAAATTTTACAAGAAGCATACAGTTTTTTATAAATAGAAATACGACTGTTAAGGAAGAAAGAGTGATAAAAATGGGTTTTATGCGAAAAATGATGGATTATCTATTAGGTTATGAAGTAAAAGAAATTATAGTAGATGAAAAAGGTCGAGAAACAGAGATTCCATTAGATGAACCTAAGAAAGAAACAGAAATGAAGCAAAGGCCAGTTCAAGACACGGTCAATGAAAAAGCAGCTACTCCAAAGAAGAAAACGCCAGCCCGCTTACCGAGACAAGAAAAAGGGACAACCCATCAAGAATTAGAGGCAAAAGTAGCTTATCACTATCCAAAAGGTCAATTTCGCTTTCCGCTTATAGATGACAATCAATTTAATCGTTCAGATGATTCACCAAGGCGTGAAGTTCGTCGAAGAGAAAGGCCTGCTGAGAAATTGAAAAATGAACGAGAGCCTATACTGAAAAGTTATCAGTTGACTAAAGAAGAACCAACTTCTTTTCAACGTCCAGAATATGTGAAGCCAGTACAAGAAAAAAAGGCACCGGTCGCTTCTAAGCCGACTTCGCAAGTGAAAAAGCCGTTTCGTCCGACTGAAATCCCGTCACCCGTATATGGGTTTAATAAGCGTCCAGCTAACCATCATCTTTCTCAACAAAATTCAGAAGTGGTGGAATTTGAGCTTTCGAGCCCAGCTGGCATAAAGCCGACGCCTACTTATGAGTCTCTTCGAAAGGAAATACGTAACGAAAGAACATATGTAGAGCCTTTGGTGCGCAAAGAACAGCAAGAGGAAAGCAAGGAAATAGAAAAGGCAGAATCGTTTAGTGAACAGGTAAAAGATGCTTATGTCGAACCTCAACCAGTCCCTTCCTTACATATTGAAGACTTATCAGTGGAAGAAGTAGAGGAACCATCAACTCACTTTGAAGACCATGTGGATGTTGTAGAGTCTGAAGTAGTAGAGAAGCCGGAATCAATAGTGGAAAGTGTTCCAAAACAGGAAGAGCGGGAAGAGACTAATGGTGGCGAATTTGAGGAGACAAAAGGATATCACCCTTCAATTGAAGAAGAGCCGCAAGCATTCGCAGATGAGTCAGAAGCAACTAACCAAAAGACCGTATCGTCAAGTACAAGTTCATCAAATGGAGGGCGCAGGTTAGTTCCTTTTAATGTCATGATGTTAAAAAAGGATCGTGAAAAAGCCACTAAATCGTCATCTATAGAGCGTTTGAAAATGGAGGAAAAGCAAGAAGTACATGATGAAGAACCAATTCCTGCGCTACTTAAAGAAGAAATGCCGCCAATGGATTCTCAAGCAGAGTTGTCGTATCAATTTCCTTCTATGTCAATATTAGATGCACCCTTAATTGAAATGGAAGAAGATCATGATTGGGTACAAGAGCAAAGTGACCTGCTTGATATGACGCTAAATAATTTCAACGTTCGTGCTAAAGTAGTAAATGTGACGAAAGGTCCAACCGTTACACGATTTGAAGTTCAGCCAGAGCCAGGCGTTAAGGTAAATAAAATAACAAATTTAACAGATGATATCAAACTGAGTTTAGCAGCAAGAGATATTCGGATTGAGGCGCCAATACCAGGTAAAAATACAATTGGTATTGAAGTGCCCAATCAACAAAGTAAGCCGGTTTTACTTAGCGAAATAGTAACTGACCCAGCGTTTACACAAAATAAATCACCGTTAACAGTTGCACTGGGCTTAGATATTTCAGGTGCTCCTGTCGTAACAGACTTGAATAAAATGCCCCACGGACTAATTGCAGGGGCCACAGGCTCAGGAAAAAGCGTATGCATTAACACAATTATTGTAAGCTTGCTCTATAAAGCAGCCCCTCACGAGGTAAAGCTGATGCTTATCGACCCAAAGATGGTTGAGTTAGCTCCTTATAACGGCATTCCACACTTAGTAAGCCCTGTTATTACGGATGCTAAAGCTGCAACATCAGCTTTAAAATGGGCTGTAGAAGAAATGGAGCGTCGCTATGAGCTGTTTGCGCATACAGGTGTGCGTGATATTACACGCTATAATGAAAAAGTAGAAGAGCATAGCGAAAAAAGCGGTAAGCTTCCATATCTCGTCATTATTATTGATGAGCTGGCAGACTTAATGATGGTATCGCCTGGTGAAGTAGAAGAAGCGATTTGTCGTATAGCTCAAAAAGCAAGAGCATGCGGTATTCATTTGCTTCTAGCAACGCAAAGACCTTCTGTTGACGTTATCACGGGTCTTATTAAAGCGAATGTCCCAACTCGCGTAGCCTTTTCAGTCTCTTCTCAAGTGGATTCTCGCACCATCATTGATACAGGTGGAGCGGAGAAGCTACTTGGTAAAGGAGACATGTTATTACTAGAAAACGGTTCGTCTAAAACGGTTCGAGTTCAAGGTAATTTTGTATCAGATGAAGAGATTGATCGTGTCGTAGATCATGTAAAATCGCAAATGAAGCCAACCTATTTATTCGATCAGCAGGAGCTGTTAAAAAAACAGCAGACGTTTTCAACACAGGAAGATGATGAATTATTCTATGAGGCGTGTGAGTTTGCTCTAAACCAGGACGGTGCTTCAGCATCAAGCCTGCAACGCCGCTTCCGTATTGGTTATAACCGCGCTGCAAGATTAATTGATATGATGGAGCAGCAAGGAATTATCTCAGAGGCAAAAGGAAGTAAGCCAAGAGACGTGCTGATTACAGAAGATGAACTGCATGAACTTGAAAATAAAACGGCCAGCTATTAAAGTAAAGACCTGGCTTGCTACGGCTATTTTAGCAAAGTAGCTTAAGCCAGGTCTTTATGTATGTAACAAGATTAGGTTATTTTGGAAGTGCGGGAACAGAGATAAAGGTTTGTCAGATTACAAAAAATGATTTAGTATATGTAGGGGTAACATTTCATTGTTTTTTCCAGTTTGATTTGGAAAGCATAACTAGTAATGAGGACGTCAGCTCACAAGCGATATGATACGGCTCCTCGATAATGAGTGTGAGAGGCAATGGCGAATAACCATCAAGACATTATCGATTTAATTGAAATTCGGAAAGAAAAACAATCCCAAACGGATGATGCTATTCAATCCTTTTATGATGAATATGTTTTGTTTGTGATGCGGTATACAAATATTCGAGAAAAAGTGAGAGCGGCTCACCTTTTTCGTGAGCGTACAGGACTTTCGCAGGAACAAATGCAGCTAAGCGACAAAGAGTATTTATTTCAACATTGGTTTGCATTTGATTATGTTACAATTCAAGGCCGAACATTGTTGCAGCAGTTTATAAGTGAAAAAGCAGCTACACGAAATGAAACATTTTTAATTCAAAGTGCTTTGTTTTTAACAAGTGTATTAGAGCCGATTATTGTATCAAAAGTATGTGAGTCTTTTTACGTAAAAGGATATAGTCCATTGACAAACAAGCAGGTTATCATCAAAGATGTAAAAGGAAGGTTTAAGAACACAGATGTTGAAAAAGTATTATGGGTTCGGAAAATAAAGTCACTCGGTTATGACGTATTAGTAGGCTCTTACTTTATACAAGCAGAAGCTAGTATGGAGAAGCTACATCAATCACTGAATCAAAATGAAAAACTCACTTGGAGACAATTTTTAAAAAGATATGCGGTTGCCTATTTGACTGAGGTCCGAGTCTTTCAAAAATAGCCAAAAGTCAAGGCTCTCAAAGCCTGTTGAGAAATTTGCAGAAGTGATATAATATGCAGCTGTTGTCATTTTACACAAACAAATGCGAAGAATGACATGTTTGTAAGAGCAATTATTGATAACCGTCATATACTGTCTTACAGATAGACGAATGTTGGAGGTTCTTTATATGACAGTTTACCATTTTGTAGGTATTAAAGGAACAGGGATGAGTGCGTTGGCACAAATTTTAAATGATACGGGCTTTCAAGTTCAAGGTTCGGATATTGAAAAAGAAATCTTTACACAGAAAGCATTAGAAGAGCAGGGGATTCCTGTTCTACCTTTTAATAAAGAAAACATTAAAGAAGGTATGATTGTAATTGCTGGAAATGCGTTTCCTGATACGCATGAGGAAATTGCAGAAGCGATGAAGCGCGATCTACCTGTTGTACGTTATCACCGTTTTTTAGGTGATTATATGAAACAGTTTACAAGTATCGCTGTTACAGGTGCTCATGGTAAAACATCGACCACTGGTATGCTAGCCCATGTTATTCAAGGCGCTGAACCAACTTCATATTTAATTGGAGATGGTACAGGAAAAGGTGTAAAAGATAGCAAATACTTTGCATTTGAAGCTTGTGAATACCGCCGTCACTTTTTATCATATACGCCAGATTATGCAATCATGACGAATATTGATTTTGATCACCCAGATTATTTTGCGAACATTGAAGATGTATTCAGTGCGTTTCAAGAAATGGGCTTACAGGTGAAAAAAGGTATTATTGCCTGTGGCGATGACGAGCATCTTCAGCAAATCCAAGCAAAAGTACCAGTTTTATATTATGGATTAGGTGAAGAAAACGATTTTCAAGCTCGCAATATCGTGAAAAGTACAGCTGGAACAGCATTTGATGTGTTTGTACGCAATACGTTCTTTGCATCATTTGAAATTCCTGGATACGGAGACCATAATATTTTGAATGCTCTATCAGTAATTGCACTATGTCATTATGAAGATATCCCGGTAGCTGTGTTACAAGAGCGGTTTAAGACATACCAAGGTGTAAAGCGACGCTTTAGTGAAAAAAGTGTTGGAAAGCAAGTATTAATTGACGATTACGCGCACCATCCAACTGAGATTAACGCAACAATTTCAGCAGCTCGTCAGAAGTATCCAAATCGAGAAGTAGTTGCTGTATTCCAACCTCATACATTCACAAGAACACAAACGTTTTTAGAGGATTTTGCTACAAGTTTACAGCATGCAGATAAGGTATATTTATGCGATATCTTTGGCTCAGCTCGTGAACAGCAAGGCAAGCTTTCAATTGAAGATTTGCGTAGCAAAATTAATGGAGCAGAGCTTATTGATGAACAAACGATTGAAACATTAAAAGGTCACAATGAAGCAGTTCTTGTATTTATGGGAGCTGGAGATATTCAAAAGTTTGAAGAACTATATCAAAAAACAGTTTCATAATAAAAAAGCTCAGATTAGCTAATCTGAGCTTTTTTGATTGCTTAAATACTTGATTATTTTAAATTCTCTGGATTTAATCCTTTTAATTCTTCTAATACAAAAAGACCGTCCTTACGAATTAACACATCATCAAAGTAAATTTCTCCACCGCCGTATTCAGGGCGTTGTATCATAACCATATCCCAGTGAATGTTTGACTTATTTCCGTTGTACGCATCTTCATAACATTCACCCGGTGTAAAGTGGAAGCTTCCATCAATTTTTTCATCAAATAAAATATCTTGCATCGGATGTTGGATATATGGGTTTACACCAATAGCAAACTCTCCTACAAAGCGAGCACCCTCATCTGTATTAAAAATCTCATTGATACGCTCTGTATCGTTTGCTGTTGCTTCAACAATTTTTCCATTTTCAAACGTCAGCGTTACGTTTTCAAACGTAAATCCTTGATATGGTGAAGGGGTATTATAGGCAATTGTTCCGTTTACTGAATCACGGACGGGAGCTGTGTAGACTTCTCCATCTGGAATGTTCATTTCACCAGCACATTTTACGGCAGGAATATCTTTAATAGAGAAGGTTAAATCAGTCCCTTTTCCTGTTAAACGAACCTTGTCCGTACGATTCATTAGGTCAACAAGTGAATCCATTGCTTTACTCATTTTGCTGTAATCTAAGTTACATACATCAAAGTAAAAGTCTTCAAATGCTTCTGTGCTCATTTTAGCTAGCTGAGCCATTGCATCATTTGGGTAGCGTAAGACGACCCATTTCGTTTTTGGTACACGAATATCACGGTGAACCTTTTTACCGATTGTATTTCCATGAATACGCATTTTATCTCCTGGCACATCAGATTGTTCAAAGATATTGGAACCTGAACGTAATCCAATATAAGCGTCCATTTCCTTCATCACGTTTGCTTCAAAGTTAGCCATCATGCTATATTGTTCTTCTTGTGCACCTTGAAGGAGAGCACGGTCTACCGTATGATCTTTTAATGAAACAAATGGGTACCCACCTGCAGCATATGCCTCTGCTACCAGTGCAGTTACAAGTTCACGCTGCAAGCCAAAGTTTTCAATTAAAACCTTTTCGCCTTTTTGAAGACGAACGGAGTAATTAATTAAATTATGGGCTAAAGTTTGAATTCTAGGATCTTTCATATGTATCCCTCCTTTAAAATAAGCGACAAATGCCACTTCCTTATTGTAACCGATTATTTATTTTTTGTTGATGAATAAAGGGTATTTTAGTTATACTTTCCAAAAGATAAGGCGATAAATAATAAAAGTTTAAGAAAATGAGGAAGATAGTGTATGATAAGGATAAACAATTCCAATTTCTAATCGGATGTTTAAACTGTCTTAAAATTGGGAATGTATTTATATCAACAATATGAACGAGGAGGGGATTAAATATGATTCTTATTTTATATTTAAGCGCTGCAGTAGTCGCTATTGCGATTTTCTATCTTGTTGTTTCAGTATCAAAGACGCTTCGTTCTGTACAACAAACGCTTACTTCTGTGGCAGGAACGCTCGATGGTCTGGAAAAACAAATGACAGGTATTACAACGGAAACAACCGCACTCTTACATAAAACTAATTTATTAGCAGAAGATATCCAACGGAAATCAGAAGCTTTAAATACCGTAGTTGACTCGGTAAAAGGTGTTGGGGACTCAATTCATGATTTAAACAAATCTTTAAAGAACGTCTCTACTAGCGTCTCGCAAAAGGTGGAAGAAAATAAAGAGACCGTTGCGCAAGTTGTTCAATGGAGCAATGTAGCAATGGATGTATGGGAACGACTGAAAGCAAGAAGAAAGCCTGTTCAACAATCTACTGTTGATTCGACTGCTACTGAGTTAGCTAAACCATCACAAAAGCGCTCAAGATCTTATTCTTAAAAGTATACTGGAGGAGAAAGCAATGGCAAATAATCAATCAACAAATAAAGACTTTTTATTAGGAACGATTATTGGAGGAGTAGTAGGAGCAGCGACTGCTTTATTGTTAGCTCCGAAAGCAGGTAAAGAACTAAGAGCGGATTTAAATGAACAAGCGGCTTATGTTCGTTTAAAAACAGAGCAAGTAAAAAATAATGCTGTTGAAAAAGGACAAGAATTCGCTCAAACTGCTAAAGTAAAAACAGCGGACTTGTCCCAAACTATTTCAGAGCAATCATCACAAGTCGTAGATAAAGTGAAAAACTTCAGAAAAGCTGATCAGCATGAAGATAATTTACCCCCAACAAGCCTTGAGGTACTCGCTGATGAAGTAGAGTCTCAAAGTAATGAAGACTTTCAGCAAAAACTAACGGAAGCCCAAGAAGCGTTAGATGACGTCGAAAGCAATATCAACCGTCCTTAAATGTGCTAGTAAGCGTTCATCTCATTGAACGCTTTTTTTGTGACTATCCAATGTGCCAATTTATTGTGAATGAGTAATTGAGAAGGTAAAATAAAGAAAAAAACTTAAAAGGATGATGGAAATGAAGAAAATTATAAGCGTAGAAGAGTTTAATGAAGTAGTCAATGAAAATGAATCATTTCTATTTTTAAAGCATAGTACAACTTGTCCGATTAGTGGCGCCGGTCATGAAGCATTCTCAAATTATGTAAACAATCAAAACTCAGTGAAAGCATACTATTTACACGTGCAAGAAGCACGCCCGCTATCAAACTATATTGCTGAGACATATGGTGTTAAACATGAATCACCACAAGCACTTTTCTTTGAAGATGGTAAAGTGAAGTGGGACATTTCACATTGGAAGATTACTGAAGAAGAACTAAGTAAAAGAGTAAGTAAATAAAAGAAGTGGAAAAAGCTTGCGTGATGATTATTTGCGCAAGCTTTCGTTTATTGTGCTTCAGCTTATTTTCGTATAAAATGAATAGTAACTTAGTCTTTCTCCTCTCTCTATATCCTCCTAGATCAACAGATTCTTCAAAGGACTTCTGTGTCTTTGCTATTTCTGGCAGAGAGATAAACAAGTGAATATTGATTACCGTAAAGGTGGAAGGGTGGAACCAAATGGCGAAACAAGATTTACAGCAACTACGTTCTCAAATCGATGAACTGAACCTACAGCTACTAAAAGTTATTAATGAAAGAGGAATGCTCGTTCAGGAAGTTGGTAAGCTAAAAGGGGTACAAGGAACGAATCGTTTTGATCCCGTTCGTGAAAGGGTAATGCTTGATTTAATCGTTGAGAAAAATGAAGGGCCATTTGAAACATCTACTTTGCAGCATATTTTCAAAGAAATTTTTAAAGCGAACCTTGAGCTTCAAGAAGATGACCATAGAAAAGCGCTTCTTGTCTCAAGAAAGAAAAAGCCAGATAATACAATTGTCATGGTAAAAGGAGAAGCAATTGGCGATGGTAGTCAGCGGTTTATTGCGGGCCCTTGTGCAGTGGAAAGCTATGAACAAGTTGCTGAGGTGGCAAAAGTAGTTAAGCAGCAAGGAATTAAGCTTCTTCGAGGTGGAGCTTATAAGCCTAGAACATCACCATATGACTTTCAAGGGTTGGGGTTAGAAGGTCTGAAGATTTTAAAGCAAGCTGCTGATGAGTACGATTTAGCCGTTATTAGTGAAATTGTGACCCCTGGTGATATTGAAACAGCACTTGATTATGTAGACGTTATTCAAATTGGCGCACGAAACATGCAAAACTTTGAATTACTAAAAGCAGCAGGAAGCGTGAATAAGCCTGTATTACTAAAAAGGGGTTTAGCTGCTACAATCGATGAATTTATTAATGCTGCTGAATACATTATGTCAAAAGGAAATGGTCAAATTATCTTATGTGAACGCGGGATTCGGACATATGAGCGAGCAACTCGCAACACATTAGATATTTCAGCTGTTCCAATCTTGAAAAAAGAAACTCATTTACCAGTTCTTGTAGATGTTACGCATTCCACAGGTCGAAGAGATTTACTGCTCCCAACTGCCAAAGCAGCGCTCGCAATTGGAGCTGATGGAGTAATGGCAGAAGTTCATCCAGACCCTGCTGTTGCACTATCGGATTCTGCGCAGCAGATGAATATCCCTCAATTTAATGAATTTATGAGTAAGTTAAAGCCACTTTGTAACCGAAATTTATAAATGAGAAGCCTGAAACTCATGTTTCGGGCTTCTTTTACGAAAAACTGTGCTGTCATAGATAGAAAAAAAGCAATAATGTTGCATCTTTACAATAAGTTTGCTAAAAATAGGAAATGATAAAAAGGCAGAATCATTTTTTGAAAATCTGGTGAAATTTGTCGGAAAAAGGCACTAAAGGCGTTGCGGTTCAGCACATAGTGTCGTATAGTAGTTACAGATATTCGCTATAATTCTGTCAATTATTTTTTTATTCAAGTCCCTGTATGTACGTGTATATACATAAGAACTTTTGATGATTTATGAATAGACGTTATATAGAATGGGTATTTAATTGGTATATAAAAATCATGAATGAAAATCTTACAACTATTTCGTTATATGCAAGAAGGGTTTATATACGTAATTACAAGTTATCATTTAAGGGCAAAATAAGTGAACAAGTAATAAAAAAGGAGTGTGTCGTTATGAACGTAACAATTTATGATGTAGCAAGAGAAGCGAGTGTATCAATGGCAACGGTTTCGCGCGTTGTGAACGGAAACCCTAACGTGAAGCCTTCGACAAGAAAAAAAGTACTGGAAACAATTGAGCGTTTGGGCTATCGTCCTAACGCAGTAGCAAGAGGGTTAGCAAGTAAAAAAACAACAACAGTAGGGGTTATTATCCCAGATATTTCAAGTATCTTTTACGCAGAACTTGCACGTGGTATTGAAGATATCGCTACAATGTATAAATACAACATTATTCTAAGTAACTCCGATCAAAACCAAGATAAAGAACTGCATCTATTAAATACAATGCTAGGTAAACAAGTAGACGGAATTATTTTCATGAGTGGGAATTTAACGGAAGAGCATGTAGAAGAGTTAAAGAAGTCACCAGTTCCGATTGTATTAGCAGCGTCTATTGAATCTACAAACCAAATTCCATCTGTCACAATCGATTATGAACAAGCAGCATATGATGCGGTTAAGTCTTTAATTGACAATGGCCACAGTAAAATTGCATTCTTAGCAGGTACTCTAGAAGAGCCTATTAATCATGCCCAAAAATTAAAAGGTTATGAAAGAGCATTAACAGATCATCAAATAGACGTTCTGGATTCTTATATCGTGGAAGGCGATTACACATACGATTCAGGTATTGAAGCAGTTGAAAAGCTATTTGAAGAAAATGAAAAACCAACGGCTATCTTTGTAGCTACTGATGAGATGGCTCTAGGTGTTATTCATGGCGCACAAGATCGTGGATATAACGTGCCAAATGATCTTGAGGTTATTGGATTTGACAATACGCGTTTGGCTACGATGGTACGTCCGCAGTTAACTTCTGTTGTTCAACCAATGTATGATATTGGTGCAGTAGCTATGAGATTATTAACGAAGTATATGAATAAAGAAACAGTGGATAGTAGCATTGTTCAGCTTCCACACCGTATTGAATACAGACAGTCAACGAAATAAATAGAAATTTCCATAAGTAGCTAATGTGCTTAGTTATGCAGGAACACATTGAAGTTGCCATTAGTGGGGAGAGAGGGTATGAAGAAATTTGATCTATTAACGCCTATAGGGATACTGATTGGTATCTCTATGGTTGCGTTTGGCGTTATTTCTAGCGGCGGAGTACAAGGTTTTTTAATTTTTATTGATTTCCCGTCCATGCTTATTGTCTTGGGGGGAGTTTTCGGAGCTCTATGCGTCAGCTTTCCGATTAGGCAGCTTCGTAATATGTGGAGAGTTGGTTTACAAGCTTTTCAATCAAAGGAATCAAATGTTGATGAACTAATAGAAAAATTTGTACAGCTATCAGAATTAGCAAGGCGTGAAGGGTTATTGGCACTGGAAGCAGAAATGGACAAGGTTCATGATCCATTCGTGCGGAAAGGGCTGCTATTAGCAATTGACGGCGTAGAGCCTGAAGTAATTAAAGAAATGTTAGAAGCAGAAATTATTGGAATTGAAGAGCGTCATTCTAAGGGAAGAAGCGTGTTTGAAAAAGCTGGCGATTATGCTCCAGCTTGGGGAATGGTAGGAACATTAATTGGACTTGTTTTAATGTTAAGAAACTTGAATACCCCTTCTACGCTTGGCCCGAATATGGCTATTGCACTTTTGACGACACTATATGGTTCTCTTCTTTCAAATTTATTATTTCAACCAATTGCAGCCAAGCTAGCAGTGAAAACAGAGCAGGAAGTATTTATGAAAGAAGTAGTAATTGAAGCAGTTGTCGGTTTGCAAAGCGGTCAAAACCCGAGATTATTGCAAGAAAAGCTAAAAGCATTTATACCCGCTAAAAAAGCAAGACAATCTCTGCTTAAAGAGAGGGCTAGCGTCCGTGAAGCGTAGAAAAAAAGTTCAGCACTCTTCACAGTCGAACAAATGGATGGTGACGTTTGCAGACCTTGTTACGTTAATATTAGTGTTTTTTATTTTACTTTTCTCTATGTCTAATATCGATAATATTAAGTTTAAGCAATTAGTAAATTCTTTAGGATTGTCAGAGTCTAACGGAGCAGATGCTTCTATTATTGAATTTGAATCCTCTTCACAGTCGCAAGAGGGAAATAATAAAAAAGTCCTTAGTAACAAGTCAGAAGAGCTTGATCGTATTCTTTTACAGGTACAACAATATCTTGAGGAAAATAACCTTCAGGAAGTGATAACTGCGAATCGTGATGAGCGAGGAGTCGTTTTGGTATTACAAGAACAGGTATTATTTGAGACAGGAGAAGCGGAGATTTTAAAAAAAGGCTACCCGTTCCTAAATAAGTTGGGCGCACTTTTTACGACGATACCTAATCAGATAAAAATTGAAGGCTATACCGATAATCGACCGATTAAAACGTACCGTTATCCATCGAACTGGGAGTTATCTACTGCAAGAGCGAGCAGCGTCATTCGTTATTTTATAGCTCATTATGATTTAAAGTCTGAGCAATTTATCGCTATCGGCTACGGGGAAGCAAAGCCTGTTGTTGAAAATACGTCAGAAGCCAATATGCAAAAGAATCGACGCGTTGAGATTATTATTTCTGACCCGACCAATGAGTAGTTATTCAGAGCATGGCCTCTTCTTATGATATGAGAAGAGGCCATGCTTTTTAGTGAGACGAAGCTTCTTTCTGATGCGAGCGAATAGGAAAGAGCGCTCGAGAGACAGTATGAGCATTCTTTTCTTCAATTTCTTGCCTTCTTGGAATAGGATCATAAATTCCATCTTCATCATCCCATTTTGTACAAATTGGGATGGGCGCTTCTCTTTCCCACTTTTGAATCCAAGTGGTCGGTAAGTTTCCTGTAATCGATTGCTTTTCTAACATCTCCAGCCAAATAAAGGACCAAGCACGTGGAACCACCCGCCAAATATCATACCCTCCACCACCTACTCCAATCCACTTTCCATTGCAGTATTTATGAGCGATTTCATGCGCAACTTTTGGGATTTCTCGATACATTTTAGTCGTGCCGCAGAGGTGAGTAAGAGGATCATAGTAATGAGAATCAGCACCGTTTTGAGTTAAGATAACGTCAGGCTTAAAGAACGCAGCAACCGCTTCAAGCGATGTTTTATAGGCTTGTAACCATGAATCGTCTTCTGTATAGGCATCAACTGGTATATTAAATGAATATCCGTATCCTTTATTATGTCCGCGCTCGTTTACATCGCCAGTTCCAGGGAATAGGTATCTACCCGTTTCGTGAATAGATAAAGTACATACAGAAGGATCGTCGTAAAAAGTCCACTGCACGCCATCACCGTGATGAGCATCTGTATCGACATATAAAATGCGGGCACTGTATTTTTCTTGCATATAGCGAATAGCTACCGCACTATCATTATAGATGCAAAAGCCGGATGCTTTTCCTCGAAAGCCATGGTGAAGTCCACCACCAAGATTTAGTGCATGGTTAGCTTTTCCTGTCATTACTTGATCTACGGCAGTAAGTGTACCACCAACGAGAAATGCACTAGCTTCGTGCATGTTATGAAAAATAGGCGTATCTTCCGTTCCCAGTCCATAGCTTTCACCTTTTGTTGTCGATAAATTTCCTAATCCAGCATCTTTAACAGCTTGTATATAAGCAGGGTCATGAACGAGCGCTAGTTCTTCGTCAGTAGCCATTCTGGGTAAGACAATTTGTTTATCTGTTAGCATTCCAGATTCCAGCAATAGTTCATAAGTTAGCTTTACTCGGAGCTGGTTAAAAGGGTGATGGTGGTTAAATTTATAGGTTAATAAATCTTCAGAGTAAATAAAGACGGCATCTTGTTTTTTCATAACGTACTCTCCAGTGGTTTTGGCCAAATAACTTCGTAGCCGTGATCACGTAAATCATTAATAATGCTAAGCGGGTTAAATGTTTGAACCCTAAAAACGAGTACTTTATATCGATCATCTTTATGAGGATATACTAGGACGCTCAAGATGTTCGTACGGTGTTGACCAAAAATAGCTGTCACATCACTTAAAACACCAGCTTGGTTTTTAACTTTCACTTCAATATGTGACCCAGGCTTATGTGACCCAGTTAGCTGAATAAAGCTACGCAATAAGTCTCGTTCGGTAACGACACCGATTAGACGGTTCTCTTGTGTAACAGGTATGCATCCAATTTGGTTTTCATAGAAGACGTTTGCGATATCTTCTACAAAATCAAGAGGGTGTGCAGTAATAACATTCTTTTGCATGATGCGATGAATAGGTTCTGATAATTCAGTGGACTTTGAAGATGGATTTAAAATTGATGGACTAGCATCTCGTATATCACGATCAGAGATGATACCAACAATATGATGTGCATGATTCACAATTGGAATATGACGAATTTTATATGTATCTAGCAAATGAAGTGCTTCAGCAATGGTATCAGTCGGTGCTAGAGTAATAACATCTTGAATCATAATCTCTTCAACAAGCATATAAAACGCCTCCTTATCAATACATAAAGCGATTTTGAAAACGCAGATGATCAAACGATTGAACGCTATCTAAATTGACTCTTTTTCCTATTCGAGCCATTAAACAGTTGGCTGGATGTGAGCTGATTTCCGGGTCATCTGTTGCATACCAGGTTAATCCACCCGTGTTCATCATTTTTTCCATGATTTTACGATATTCCCACACGTTTAAGCCTGTTCCTTTTAAATCCCAATGCCAATAATATTCTGTTGTAATAATAATATAATCTTCCATGGCATCATCCATCATTGAAACTTTTAATAAGCTTTTGCCAATCGAGTAGCTTCTAAATGGAGCTGCTACTTCAATGGCACCCAGTTCAATTAAATTATCCATTTTCCCTTCAGACCACCTTTCTAAGGGGTCTGGATATAAGAAGGTGACATAGCCAACAACCGTATGGTTGATGCGTGCAACAATAATTCTACCTTCGGGCAAGTCGGCAATTTCAACTAGAGCTTGCTTTTGCTGTTCAGCGGGTCTAAAAGCTGTTAATTCTTGATGGAAATCTAGCTGTGCTAATGTTGTAGAGGAAACGGGACCTTCAATAACTAACGTCCCAACAGGAGTTTTAACTTCTTTCATATTGTATGTTTTGATGTGATTCAACAAGGTCACCACCTTTATTCGGTCTTATCTGTATTATACATAAAATCGAGATAAATGAAGCGTTTTCAATAAATTTATCAAGAAAAAAAGGAAATTGGTAAAATTAGTCGAATTATTCTATCGAGAACAGAGCATCATCCCAATAAATATTTTTAAAATTGAGAAAATTAAAGCTCTGTTATATAATAGGAATGAGAATATTTACATAAGGGGGAGTTTGTGATGAAAGTGGAAGCGCTTCCTGTAATTAACGGTGAGTATAATTTACAGGACTATGATCAAATGTATACAGAATTTGATTGGTCGCAGGTGGAAAAAGAATTTTCTTGGCATGAAACAGGTAAACTAAATGCTGCCTATGAAGCAATCGATAGGCACGCAAACTCTACGCGTAAAAACAAAGTAGCGCTTTATTACAGGGATGCGAATCGTAATGAAAAGTATACGTATCGTGAAATGAAAGATTGGTCGAATAAAGCAGCGAACGTTTTAAAGCAGGCAGATGTTGAAAAAGGAGATCGCGTTTTTATTTTTATGCCGAGATCCCCGGAATTGTATTTTGCTCTTTTAGGTGCTATTAAACTAGGTGCTATTGTTGGTCCATTGTTTGAAGCATTTATGGAAGGTGCTGTAAAAGATCGACTTGAAGATAGTGAAGCGAAAGTATTAATTACAACTCCAGAATTACTCCAACGTGTACCCGTTCAGGAACTACCCGCTTTAAAGCATGTTCTTCTTGTAGGTGAAGAAGTAGAAGAGCATGGACCATTTTTAGATTTTAATCAGCGTATTGCACAAGCAAGTAAAGAAGTTGAAATTGAATGGGTTGATCGAACTGATGGTATGCTGTTGCACTACACATCAGGTTCAACTGGTAAGCCAAAAGGTGTTTTACATGTTCATAATGCGATGCTACAACACTATCAAACTGCTAAATGGGTGTTGGACTTAAAAGATGAAGATGTTTATTGGTGTACGGCTGATCCCGGTTGGGTTACAGGCACATCTTACGGTATTTTTGGCCCGTGGCTAACTGGTTCAACAAATGTCATTATTGGTGGGCGCTTTAGTCCAGACTCATGGTATCAGGCTCTTGAAGAATACGGTATTACCGTATGGTATAGTGCGCCTACTGCTTTTCGTATGCTAATGGGAGCAGGAGATGAACTTATAAAACGCTATAATCTGTCTCAGCTTCGTCATGTTTTAAGTGTAGGTGAACCGCTAAATCCTGAAGTTGTGCGATGGGGAATGAAAGTGTTTCAAAAGCGTATCCATGATACGTGGTGGATGACAGAAACAGGTGCTCAAACGATTTGTAACTACCCGTGCATGAAGATTAAGCCAGGATCAATGGGCAAGCCGATTCCAGGCGTAACAGCGGCTATTGTGGATGATCAGGGCCAAGAACTTCCACCGTATCGAATGGGGAATTTAGCGATTAAAAAAGGTTGGCCTTCTATGATGCATACAATTTGGAATAACCAAGCAAAATATGAATCTTATTTTATGCCAGGTGATTGGTATGTATCAGGAGATTCAGCTTATATGGATGAAGACGGTTATTTCTGGTTCCAAGGGCGAATTGATGATGTTATTATGACGGCTGGTGAGCGAGTAGGACCGTTTGAAGTCGAAAGTAAGCTTGTGGAACATCCAGCAATTGCTGAAGCGGGCGTTATCGGAAAACCAGATCCGGTTCGTGGTGAGATTATCAAAGCATTTATCGCATTGAGAGATGGGCACGAGCCTTCAGATGAGCTGATTGAGGAAATACGTCAGTTCGTGAAAAAAGGGTTGGCTGCTCATGCAGCACCGCGTGAAATTGAATTTAGAGACAAGCTTCCAAAAACAAGAAGCGGTAAGATTATGCGACGTGTTTTAAAAGCATGGGAGTTAGATCTTCCAACAGGTGATTTATCAACTATGGAAGATTAATCGAAAAAAGAGGCTGGGACCTAAGTAATTCAGCCAATGATAAACCTGAACGGTTGAGAGTTCCTCACTTTTAATTGTTCAGGTTTTTTGTTGATTGTGAAAACAATGTTGGAAACAGGGTGGAACGGAGTGTAGGACACTCGACTCCTGCGGGAAATAGAGGGAAACCTGAGATCCTGCAGCGCAACGAGGAAGCTCAGGTTCCTCCATGCGGAAAGCGAGCGGCCGTAGTGCAATGGAACGAACGTGTTCTGACAACGTAAAGAGGTGAGAAAAGGGAGTGTTCGTCTTTTTGGAAATTTGTTTTGTTATGTCTCACTCTCTTTTAGTTTTTATCACATAGATTGCTACTTGAATTTTAAAATGAAATCATTCATAATAATGCTGTATAGATTTTTTTAATATAAAATGCAGAGATAGGAAAAAGTAGTAGCTGTCTCCCTGTTAAAGAGAGCTGGTGGTCGGTGTAAATCAGCCATAGACAGATATGAAGTACATCCTTGAGCATCTTTTGTGAACGTGTTAGTAGCAAAAGACGGGAAGACCGTTACATCGTTTAAGTGGAAAATAACCGTTGTTATTTTCAAATAGGGTGGTACCGCGATATTTTCGTCCCTTCTTTTATAGAAGGGGCGTTTTTGTGTTGTTTTGAAAGATATATTAAAGGAGAGAAACTTAGATGAACATTTTACAAGATCTTGAATTCCGTGGTCTTATTAATCAACAAACGGATGAAAAAGGATTAAGTGAGTTATTAAATTCTGAATCAGTTCGCTTATACTGTGGATTCGACCCAACGGCTGATAGCTTACACATTGGTCATTTATTACCCGTGTTAATTTTACGTCGCTTCCAGCAAGCTGGTCATCAACCAATTGCACTAGTTGGTGGAGGTACAGGTCTTATTGGAGATCCAAGTGGGAAAAAAGCAGAACGTACGTTAAATGAAAAAGAAACGGTAGCGATGTTTAGTGATCGTATTAAAGGTCAGCTATCTCGCTTCTTAGATTTTGAAAACGGGGATAATCAAGCGGTTATTGCAAATAACTATGACTGGATTGGATCTCTAGATGTGATTACATTCTTACGTGATATCGGCAAAAACTTTGGTATTAATTATATGATGGCAAAAGATTCTGTTCAATCACGCATTGAGTCAGGAATTTCTTTCACAGAATTTAGCTACATGATTTTACAGTCTTATGACTTCTTAAACTTATACAAAACGTATAACTGTAAGCTGCAAATTGGGGGAAGCGACCAGTGGGGGAACATTACAGCTGGCCTTGAACTAATTCGTAAATCTGAAGAAGATGCAAAGGCATTTGGTTTAACAGTTCCGCTTGTAACAAAAGCTGACGGTACAAAGTTCGGTAAAACAGAAGGTGGAGCAGTTTGGTTAGATGCTGAAAAGACAAGCCCTTATGAGTTCTATCAGTTCTGGATCAACACAGATGACCGCGATGTTGTAAAATACTTAAAATATTTTACGTTCTTATCTCATGAAGAGATTACGGCGCTTGAAGCATCTGCCAATGAAGCGCCTGAAAAACGTGAAGCTCAAAAAGCGTTAGCGGGTGAAATGACAGAACTTGTTCATGGGAAGGCAGCTCTAGAGCAAGCAATTCGTATTTCACAAGCGTTATTTAATGGTAACATTGCTGAGTTAACTGCAGGAGAAATTAAAGAAGGATTTAAAGATGTACCTTCTTACAATCATAGTGGTGAAGAAGTAGGACTTATCGATTTACTTGTTGAAAGTAAAATTTCTCCGTCTAAACGTCAAGCACGTGAAGATGTAACAAACGGGGCAATTTATATTAATGGAGAACGTATTCAAGATCTTCAAAAAGTAATGACGGAAGCAGACCGTATTGAAGGGCAGTTCACAGTTATTCGACGCGGTAAGAAAAAATATACGTTAATTCAATATTAATGAAAAGACGCTCAAGTTTGAGCGTCTTTTTTCATGAGTAAACAAAAAAAGACTCCCAATAGAGGGAATCTTTTTTTACTATTAACGAGAGTAGAACTCTACGATTAGTGCTTCGTTGATTTCAGGAGATAATTCAGTACGCTCAGGTAAGCGAGTGAAAGTACCTTCTAATTTTTCTGCATCTACAGTTAAGTAGTCTGGTACGAAGTTTGTAGCTTCTACAGATTCTTTAATAATTGAAAGGTTGCGAGATTTTTCGCGAACACCAATCACTTGACCAGGTTGTACACGGTAAGAGGGAATGTCAACGCGTTTACCATCAACTAAGATGTGACCGTGGTTAACTAATTGACGAGCTTGACGACGAGTGCGTGCAAGACCCATACGGTATACTAAGTTATCAAGACGAGATTCTAAAAGAATCATGAAGTTCTCACCGTGCTTACCAGTTAATTTACCAGCAGCAACGAATAAGTTACGGAATTGACGCTCGTTTACGCCATACATGTGACGTAATTTTTGCTTTTCTTGTAATTGTAAACCGTACTCAGAAATTTTCTTACGTTGTCCTGGGCCATGTGGACCTGGAGCGTAAGGGCGTTTTTCTAATTCTTTACCTGTACCGCTTAGAGAAAGACCTAAACGACGAGAAATTTTCCAACTTGGACCTGTATAACGAGCCATGATGACTCCTCCTTGTTTGTGTTTTTATTTTATGCAAAACAAAAACAGACACATTCTAACGATATGCTCATTTTGTTTTCATGTACCATCGCTCTAGCAGCAGAGAGTTACACGATACACCATCAGCTCATGCTGAGGAACAAAATGAAAAAACATAAAGAAGACTGTATAAGCTGCAATATTTTACACAACGAGTATTATATGTTTTCTACATCAGATTGTCAAGCCTGTTAATTTAAAAGGTTATGATAGGAAAAAACAGGATTTTTTATTATAATAAAAGAATGGTTTAGAAGAGGAATTAATGGTGTAGGTGATAATGAAATGAATCAACAAGAAGTTTTGAGAGAATTAAAAGGACGTTTATTTGAATTAACGCACGTTAATGACAATGCTGAATCATTACGACAAACATTAGATAAAATGGTGCAGAGCATCATTTCTATATTGGAATCTAGCAGTGGTTTTATTGCGTTAAAAGCAGGAGAACTCTATGGCTATAAATTAATAGCATCTGTAAATAAAAAAGGTAATCAAAGCAATGATAAGGGTGAAAAAGAGGTATTAGACCTTCTTAACTCTTTACCGTTACATACTCAACAAAGCTATTATGTGACAGATTCGTATATTGTAATGGCGCTAACAATTGAGCATTATCATTGTTTGTTTGGTATAGAAAGAACGAATTTAGTAAAGGGAAATAGTAATAGCTTTTTAACAGAGCTTAGCAAGCAGTGTATTGCATTTCTAAAGAAAGTATATGCCCATTATCAAACATCCATTGATAAGGCGCGATATAAGGAGCTATACGAATTAACAGAAGCATTTAACCGTTCCATGAACATGGATTACATATTAGAAAAAGTGATAAGCGTATTGGAAGGTATGTATCCAACGTATCAACATAAAATTTATGTTGCCCATGATTATCGTGGGCGGTATATCGATAAAATCTTGCCCCTATCATACGATGATCAAGAGCTAATGAATATTTATGTGACAGGTGAGGTTGACGTAGTTTCAACAGATAGTACAGGCTTCAAAGTTTATGCACCTCTTGTAGGTTCGCAGGGAACTTATGGTGTGCTTATTATGGAAAAGAGTACACCATCTTTTTTTTCACATTCAGAAATCCCCTTTATTAAGCAATTAATCAGCGTCACAGCAGGGGCATTGGAGAAGGTACAGCTTTATGTACGTTCGCAAAAGAACCTTACCGATTTAAAGCTCATTAATGAAACATCACGTCATTTAAACGAAAAATTAAATCTACACGACGGTATTCATTATGTGTCGAATCGAATTATGACATCATTTGATGCTCAAGAGGTTGGCGTAATCTTCTTTGAGGATGATTATTATGCCCCATTAAAAGGAAACACTGCATTTTTTGACACCCCTGGTGCGAGATACTATATTGAGTATGCATATAAAAGGATTACTCAGGAGAATGAATCGTTGTTTATAAACAATATAGTTGGAGAGCTGAATGATGAACTTGTTACATTTCAATCACTAATTGCTGTACCGATGGTTCAAGACCAACAGTTAAAAGGTATGGTAATGGTTCTTCATAAGCAACCTTATTTCTTCTCTTTTGATACATTTAAGCTCGTTCAGGAGATTGTTCATCATTCAACGCTTGCATTTGTGAACGCGATGCTGCGAGATGAATTAGAAAAGTTAGTCGTGACAGATCATTTGAGTAAGCTTTATTCGAGGAAACACTTGGATCAGTGTATTGAAGAGTCTATGAGAAAAGATTCGGGCGGCTCATTTATTTTATTAGATATTGATAATTTTAAGAGAATAAACGATACATATGGTCATCAAGTAGGAGATGATATTATCATTCAAATATCAAATATTATTAAAAGGAATATTAGGTTAAATGATGTAGCAGCAAGGTGGGGCGGGGAAGAATTAGCTGTTTACTTGCCCTGCACTACATTAAGTATCGCAAAGCGCATAGCGAATCGGCTTGTTAAGCGTGTAGAAGAAGAAACAATCCCAAAGACAACAATTTCCTCTGGTATTTCTTTTTGGTCTCAAGAACAACAAGATTCAACTGAGAAACTATTTAAGCGGGCTGACCTAGCATTGTATGAAGCGAAAAAAAGAGGAAAAAACCAAGCCGTTATTCAAGAGTATAAATAATAAAGAGGATGCTTAAGCATCCTCTTTATTATTTATTACATTGCTTCTAGCAAAGCTTCAACAAACTTCTCTAAATAAGCTTGGTCTAGTTCATCAAAACGGTTTTTAATTGGGCTATCGATGTCCAACACACCAATTAATTTATCGTCTTTTACAATAGGGACAACAATCTCTGATTGAGATGCAGCATCGCAAGCGATATGACCGGGAAACTGATGTACATCAGCAACAAGCTGCGTTTGTTGTGTTTCAGCGGCAGTTCCACAAACACCTCTTCCAAATGGAATTCTTACGCATGCTGGTAAGCCCTGGAAAGGGCCAAGCACTAGCTGATTTCCTTCCGTTAAATAAAATCCAACCCAGTTTACATCTTCTAAAAACTGGTTTAAAAGTGCTGAAGCATTAGAAAGGTTTGCGATCAGATTATTTTCTCCGTCAATTAATGCACGAAGTTGCTTTAAAACAAGTTCATAATTTTTTTCTCTTGATTCGCTATAGTTTTCGACATGAAACATGTTATTCTCCCCCATTCAACATAAAACGTATAAAATGTATCAAAGCGCGTCGTTCTGTTCATGACTTTGTCGATAAAAGATTACAGGAACTTAGAAGCTTATCACGAATTATGTAGATAAGCCCATAAAACCCTTTTAAATAATGTAACGATTTCTCTCGGATTTTGCAATGACTTTGATTGTGTATAAGAAGACGTGATTCCTGCTTAAATATCACTTGATTGAAAAAAGATGAGGTGGTAAAAATGGTTGCTCAAGCTAAAACGAAGGAACGAATTATTGACGCTGCGGTTTCATTATTTAACGCGAAAGGTTTTGATGGAACTTCAGTACGCGAGATTGCTACAAAAGCAAAGGTGAACGTAGCGAATATTTCATATTACTTTGAAGGTAAAGAAGGGCTATTAGAAACGCTTGTTACAACTTACTTTGAAGGCTATATAGCAGAACTTGAAAATGAATTTGAGCTCAGGGGATATAAAGATGCTAAGGAGTGTTTACAGGGGATGGTCTCTGCTGTACTGAATTATCAGCACGAAAACCGTACAATTGCGCGGCTTGTATATCGCGAGATTTCACTAGACACAACGTTCATAAGAGAAGTTATGACAACATACTTAACAAAAGAAAAGTACTACCTTAAAACCGTTTTAGAAAAAGGAATGGAAGATAGGGAATTTCGAAAGGTTAACCCTTCATTTATCATTATTCAGCTGAAAGCACTGCTTTCGATGCCCTACCTTCATCCACAATATTTAACAGAGGTATTATATATTATGCCTCAAGAAACCTACTTTTTAGAGCAATACAATGGCGAACTAACTGCTTGGATTCGAACGATGCTATATGAACAGCGTGAACCGAAAAAGCAAGTGTACGTGCGTTTAACAAGAAAATAGCGTTTCGTAACCTTGACCGAGGTCCTTCGCACAATGGGCATCTGATCCATAGACAAGAGGGATCTTTTTTTTGCGTGCTAATTCAAGCACATCAGGAGCAGGGTATGCTTCTTGACAAAGAGGTTTAAAGAGTCCAGCTGCATTATAATCAAGCTCCAAGTTTTGTTGCTGAATAGCTAATAAAATCGTATTAATTTTTTCAGTAAATCGATTTGGACACGGAAATTGCTTTTTGAATTTGTGAACAAGTGTAATATGTCCAATTCGCTTCGGCTTAAAAAGTCCTAGGTCATAGTTTACAGACTTCAACAGCGTTTCGTAGTACTTATCATATGTTTTGCTTACACTCCCAAATTTCTGTACAATATGAGCAAATGCTTCGGGGCTATAATCTAAACAAAAGTACTGACGGTCAAATCTTAAAAAGTGAACAGACAGTATGCTGTCGTCTAAGTGAGGGCCGTATTCATTTAAAAATTGCGTAGTTTTCGTTTCAAATCCATCAATATAATCCACTTCAAGTCCAACGTTGATTTTTAAATCGTTGGCATACTGCTCTTTTATGTGATGGACATCTTTTAAATAATTTTCAAGCTGTGTCATCGACATGCCGCTATCTTGTTCCGGAGTTGGGTCAACAAAATTCTCAGGAATCGGGGCATGCTCTGTAAATGAAATTTCCTGGAAGCCTAATTGGATGGCTTTCTCTACATAAGCTTGTAATGAATCCTGTGAGCCATGTGGACAAAATGGTGTGTGGATATGTCGGTCTACCTTCATCAACTTGCATCACTCCTTTCATTTTCTTTAATTGTAACGTTGTAGGCTAAAACTTCAACTGTAGAACTCAAAATTTCAGCAATTTTGTCGATGAATTTAGAAAAGCAAAAGGTTTTTCTTTGAAAGAAATGATAAAAGGAGACACAGTCGACAAATTTCCAATATTTTGTGTGAAAAAATTAAAATTTTTGCTCAAAAGCAAGGCTTTACATGGTATCATAAAAACATTGACGCTTAAACATTTAAAGGATTACAATAACCCTTTTTATAAATAGGAAACTTGTCATGTAGAACGTATTGTAAGGGGGCTTAGTATGGAATTTATTATTGCACTAATCATACTAATTATTGGATTAGTTGTGTACGGAATGTTTTCACGAAAAAAAATTTATCAGGAAATTGACCGGCTTGAATCCCGTAAGATGGAGTTAGAGAATATGCCGGTGGCAGAGGAAATTTCAAAAGTAAAAGAACTAAACATGACAGGTCAAACTGAAGAGCTATTTGAACGCTGGCGTGAACAGTGGGATGAAATCGTAGCAACTGAGCTTCCAAAAGTTGATGAATTACTTTTTGAAACGGAAGAATGTGCAGATAAATACCGCTTTAAAAAAGCGAAGCAACTATCTATACATATTAATGAACTGTTAGATAAAACAAAGGCTGAGATTGAGAACATATTAACAGAATTACAAAATCTCATTGGCAGCGAACAAAATAATCGTCATGACATTGAAGAGCTTAACCAGTTGCACCGTCATGTAAAGAAAAAGTTGCTAGCGCATCGCTATTCGTATGGAAAAGCGGAAAAAACGCTGGAAGCAGCGATTGATCATGCAAAGAAACAGTTTGCTGTTTTTGAAGAAGAAACAGTAAATGGAAACTATTTACAAGCGCGAGAAACGGTTCTGCAATTAAAAACGGATTTAACGACAATTGATACATGCTTAGAACAAATTCCAAAAGTGTTAGTAGAATGTCAAACTACGCTTCCAGCTCAGTTTTCAGAGCTAATTGATGGATTTATGGGTATGACCAGAGACGGCTACGTGTTAGATCATTTGCAAGTTGAAGAAACGATTGAATTTTTAAGACATGAAACAGACACGATTATTCAACAAATCGAAGAGCTTTATGTAGAAGAAGCAATGGCAAAGCTCGATGATGTAAATGAACGCTTAGAGCAACTATACGATGCTTTAGAGCACGAAGTGTATTCATATCATAAGATGAATCAAGAATCTCAAACGGTTTCACATTTCTTGAAGATTTTACAAGATAAGAACCGAGAACTGCGAGATGAAACACTGTTCGTACAACAAAGCTATCACTTTAAAGAGAAAGACTTAGAGCTGTATTACAAAATGGATCGTGAATTAAAGCGTTTAACGAACCTTTATTATAATATCTCAGATAAAGTAGCGGAACATAACTTAGCTTATAGCGTTATTCAAGAAGAACTTGAAGATGTGTCTAAGCAACTAAAACAGCTTCAACAGTCTCAAGAATCTTATAGCGATATGCTTCAAGCGTTGAGAAAAGACGAACTAACGGCTAAAGAGCAAATTGAGGATTTAAAGTCTCAGCTTATTGAGGCAAAAAGGTTGATTCAGAAAAGTAATTTACCAGGTGTACCTGAATACTATAAGGTACAGTTAGAAAAGACGATGCACCTCTTGAAAGACGCAACGTTAAAGCTTCAAGAAAAACCTCTTAACATCCAAGCAGTCCAAGCTCTTCTTAGTGAAGCTGTAGAGGCTGTAAAAGAGACATTTGAAGAAACGGAAGCAATTCTAGAAGAAGCGCAGCTTGTGGAGAAGATGATTCAATATGGAAATCGTTACCGCAGTCAGTATGGATCGGTAGCTCAAGCGCTACGAGATGCAGAAGAGCTATTTCGTAAATATGAATATAAAGAAGCTCTAAACGAAGTAGCTAGTGCGATTGAACAGGTCGACCCTGGTGCGGTAGAAAAAATCCAGCAGTTTATGATCACAAATAGATAGAATAAAAAAACGTCAGCTTAGTCAGCTGGCGTTTTTTTATAATTGATATGAAATTATGAAGCTTTGCGAGAAGAAGATTCCAAATCTTCGATGTAGCTTCCATGGATTTTACTAATCATATAGCCAATGATACAAGCGATAAGGGTTGGAATTAGCCAGCCCATTCCATCGCTATAAAGCGGGAGGTGATTTGTAAACAGCTTGTCAATACTTGCAATTTTTAAATTAGCAGCATTTAACCCGTCAAAGAGGCTAAAGAAAGAACTTGTAACGACTGCTAATACATATACTTCACGGCCAAATCGCAGTACTGATGCAACTAGAGAAAGGACAATTAAGCTAATTGCAATTGGATAGATAAATGTAAGGATTGGTACGGAAATAGAAATTAACTGTGTTAGCCCTACATTTGCAATAACTGCACTAAATATCGTGAGCACTACTACAAAACCTTTATAAGAAAGTTTTGGAAAGATTCGATTAAAAAAAGAACTACAAGCAGAAATTAAGCCAATTGATGTAGTTAAACATGCAAATGTAATTGCTAGTCCTAAAATAATCGTTCCAAAGCCGCCAAATAGCTCGCGAGCAACAGCTGTTAAAATTGCTCCTCCGTTGGCTTGCATGCCAATAGACTCTACGCTAGATGCACCAATATAAGCTAGTGATACATATACTAAAATCAATCCAATAGCAGCAATAAAACCTGCTTTAATACAAATAGCCGAAAGTTTCTGACTATTTACAATCCCTTTTTCTCGAATACTTGAAATGACAACAATTCCAAACACAAGAGCTGCAATAGCGTCCATTGTTAAATAACCATCAACAAACCCTGCTACAAATGAAGCTGATTCGTACCTTGGTTGTGGAAGTTGAAATTCTCCCATTGGTGTCAGTAAACTTTTTAGAACAAGTATAGCTAAAACTGTTAACAACAGCGGTGTTAAAACCTTACCAATGCGATCTACAATTTTTGTTGGGTTCAATGACAAAAATAACGTAATACCAAAGAAAATAATTGTATAGATCATTAAAGGTACATTACTAGCTAACGCGCTATCAGATAAGAAAGGTGTAACACCAATTTCAAACGCTACGGTATCTGTTCTTGGAATACCAAAAAAAGGTCCAATTGCTAGATATAAAACAATTGTAAAAAATATTCCGAAAATAGGATGTACTCTGTTTGCTATTTTTGTAAAATCTCCATTGGTTTTAGATGTGGCGATGATTCCTAGTAACGGCAATCCAACACCCGTTATCAAAAAGCCAACTGTTGCGCTCCATGTATTTACCCCTGCTTGTTGTCCTAACGAGGGAGGGAAAATCATATTACCTGCACCAAAAAATAGGGCAAAAAGCATTAAACCAATAGCTAATGTCTCTTTGCGAGTCAATGCTTCTTTTTTCATAATGCCTCCTATGTTTTATAGAAATAGTATAAAGTTTCTGATACATACTATCATACTTCATAAAAAAAATGTCGAAAATTTTAAAAATCTAAATATTCAGTTTAATATTTCGGACAGTTATTATATTATTTAGGCTTTCCTTTTAGAAAAGTAATTAAGAGTATTATTTGTTTCATTTGGATAAATAAACAACATCATTTAAAAAATAATGAAGGTATGCTAAGATAAAAAGTTGTTTCTAAATATTCTTAAAGGGGCGTGCACATTGATTTACTTAGATAATAGTGCTACTACTAAGCCTTACGATGAAGTTATTCAATCTTTTACAAAGGTTGCTACGACATATTATGGAAATCCTTCTTCACTCCATCAGTTTGGTGTACAAGCTGAAAATCTTATGACAAAGTCAAGAGAGCAAGTAGGGCAATTACTACATGTATCACCTAAAGAAATTATTTTTACATCTGGAGGTACGGAAGGAAATAACATGGCGATAAAAGGTACAGCCATGAAATATAGAAATAGAGGCCGCCATATTATCACAACGGCTATTGAACATGACTCCGTTCATGAACCTTTTAAACAATTACAAGAGCTTGGTTTTGATGTAACATATTTACCTGTTTCTAGAGAAGGGTTTGTGGATCCTCATGATCTTAAAGATGCAATTACAGCTGAAACTATTTTAGTTTCAATCATGCATGTTAATAATGAAATTGGAACAATTCAACCTATTGAGGAAATTGGAAAAATACTGAAGGAGTATCCAACCGTTTTATATCACGTAGATCACGTTCAAGGGATTGGAAAAGTCCCTCTTTCATTGCGAGGTGCTCATATTGATTTATGCACAATATCAGGTCATAAAATTCATGGTTTAAAAGGAACAGGTATTTTGTATATAAGCCAAGGGGTTGAGCTTTCACCATTAATTAGTGGAGGGGCTCAAGAGTTTCAGAAACGCTCTGGAACTGAAAATGTGCCGGGAGTTGTCTCGTTCGCAAAAGCAATGCGTTTAACCATGGAACATGCGTCGAAAAATAGTAATAAAATGAAAAAGATGCAGAGTGAACTGAAGTCCCAATTGGAAAAGCATGAGCGCATTATCATGAACACTCCAGCTGAAGGAGCCGCTCCTCACATCTTAAATTTTACAGTAAAAGGAATCAAAGGTGAAGTGTTCGTTCATGCTCTAGAGGAAAAGGGTGTTTTTGTATCTACGACATCAGCGTGTTCTTCTAAGCGTCAAAAGCCTAGTAAAACATTATTAGGAATGGGGAAAAGTTACGAAGAAGCTGATCAGTCAATTCGTATTAGCCTGTCTCATTTTAATGATTTTAATGAAATAACGCCAACAGTTAATGCAATCTTCACAGTAATTGAAGAACTAAAAAAAGTAATGGGGTAAAAATAAATGATTTATAACCATATATTAATTCGCTACGGAGAAATCTCAACTAAAGGACAAAACCGAAAGAAATTTGTTGCTCAGCTACGCCAAAATATTGCTCATGCCTTAGCTCAATTTTCTAACGTGGATATTAAATATACAAGAGATCGTATGTACATTCATTTAAATGGAGAAAATCATGAGCCGATTGTAGAACTTCTTCAAGAAGTTTTTGGTATTCAGAGCTTTAGCTTAGCTTTAAAAGTAGAAAATGAACTAGAAGCCATTCAAGAAGCTGCGTTAAAAGCGATGCAAGAGTTTGATGTAGAGAATAGAACATTCAAAGTATCAACACGTCGTGCGTATAAAGAATTTCCACTTGATACCAGTGAGCTTAACTATGCAGTTGGTAGTCACATTTTGCGAAATACAACAAATTTGAAAGTAGATGTGCGTAATCCTGATGTAAATGTCAGGGTAGAAGTTCGTCGTGAAGCAACGTACATTACGTGTTTTGACTATCAAGGAGCTGGAGGGCTTCCAGTAGGTACAAGCGGACGCGCAATGCTTATGCTATCAGGTGGAATTGATAGCCCTGTTGCAGGTTACCTAGCGATGAAAAGAGGTCTGGAGATTGAAGCAGTTCATTTCTATAGCCCACCGTTTACAAGCGAACGCTCTAAGCAAAAAGTAATTGATCTTGCTCAAAAGCTTACGAAATATCATGCCAATATTAAACTTCATATCGTGCCGTTTACAGCTGTTCAGCAAGCTATTCAAAAACAGATTCCAGAAAACTATACGATGACATCTACAAGAAGAATGATGCTTCGTATTACGGATTTATTGCGTGCTCAGAGAGAATCTTTAGCGATTGTAACAGGAGATAGTTTGGGACAGGTTGCTAGCCAAACGGTTGAAAGTATGTATGCAATTAATGAAGTGACAAACACGCCAATCTTACGACCACTTGTCACAATGGACAAAACGGATATTATTAAAATTGCTCAGCGAATTGATACGCATGAGATTTCGAATCGTCCTTATGAAGACTGTTGTACAATTTTTACGCCAAGCGCACCAAAAACAAAGCCGAAACGTGAAAAAGTAAATCGATACGAAGAATTTTATGATTTTGATACGCTTATAAAAGAAGCAGTTCAAAATACAGAAACCCTTGAAATAAAGGCGTTGGAGCCACAAAATCTACTTGGAAATGACGACGATTTATTTTAAAAAATAAAAAGATAAAAATTACCAAAAAAAAAACGTATGGAGCCATGTGTTTTGACACACTCTATATTCAACAAGCAACGAGGAGGTGAAAACACATGCCAAACACAAGCAAATTAGTAGCTCCTGGTTCAGCAGCTGCTATCGACCAAATGAAATACGAAATCGCTTCTGAATTCGGTGTAAACCTTGGACCAGAAGCAACATCTCGCGCTAACGGTTCTGTTGGTGGCGAAATCACTAAACGTTTAGTTCAAATGGCTGAACAACAACTTGGTGGTAGCTACAAATAAGTCATATTAACTGAATAATGATGGCTAAAGAAGAGTGAGGGAAACCTCACTCTTTTCGTTTTGGTGATTTTCTTTCACCATTTGTGGCAAAGCTTTATACTAAATGTAAAGTACGTTTGGGAAAGGGAGAGAGAGATGGGAACATTGTTTTACGGTGGAAAAATTTATACAATGGCTCAAGAAGGAGAATGGGTAGAGAGTGTTTTTGTAGAAAATGGGATGATTGAAGACCTTGGTTTCGAACGTGACGTCAGAAATGCACAACAAAAAAATACTCAAAACGAAGTAAACTTAGATGGCAGCGTCATGTATCCCGGTTTTGTTGATAGTCATTTACATTTAATTGGACACGGAGAAAAACTGCTTCGTTTAGACTTATCCCAAGCATCTTCTGCCAGTGAGGTATTGAAATTAGTTCAGGAAAAGGTTAAGCAAACGCCACCAGGGGAATGGATTATTGGAGAAGGATGGGATGAGAATCAGTGGGATGATCGAGAACTGCTTCATTATCGAGATTTAGATTCTCTTACGGACCAACATCCAATTGTTCTTAAACGTGTTTGTAGACATGGGTTGCTTGCTAATGGCAAAGCGTTAACGATAGCAAAAATCTCTAAAGGCACTGAATCACCAGAGGGAGGCGCCATTCAAGTTGATGAGCTGGGAATGCCAACGGGCTTTTTAGCAGATCAAGCACAGGAACTGGTAACCAAGCATATTCCAGTTGTATCAGAAGCTTATTTAGAAAAAGCTTTGCAGGTTTCAATTAAAGATTGTGTTCAATACGGACTAACGGGCGTACATACGGAAGATTTAAATTATTATGGTGGTTTTACACGAACATACCAAGCGTTTAAAAAAGTAATAGAGGATCAAAGAAATTTATTTCGCTGTAACTTACTTGTTCATCATGGGGTTGTAGAATCAATGGACGAATATGTGAAACAGCAGTCTACCCACTCTGCATTTTTAGAATTTGGTGCGATGAAAATTTTTGCTGATGGTTCATTAGGTAGTCAATCTGCCCTGCTTAGCTTTCCATATAAAAGTGATCCATCAACAAACGGGCTAGCTATTCAGAGCCTACCAGAGCTTAAACAGCTTGTTCGAAAGGCGAGAGAGCTTAGCAGACCTGTAGCTATTCATGCTATCGGTGATTTAGCTTTTGAATACGTATTAGATAGCATTGAGCAATATCCACCTAGTGAAAAGGTTCGAGATCGTATTATTCATGCACAAATCTTAAGGAAAGATTTGATTGAAAGAACGAAGCGTTTACCTGTTGTATTAGACATTCAACCGCGCTTTTTAGCAAGTGACTTTCCGTGGGTAATTGATAGGATAGGTGAGGAAAACTTAAAATATTGCTATGCATGGAAGACTCTATTAGATAACAGCATTATGTGTGCGGGAGGCTCGGATGCACCTATAGAGCCAATTAACCCACTGCTAGGAATACACGCAGCCGTAACGCGCAAAGTAGGGGTAGGCGACTTACCTGAATATATGCCAAAAGAAAAGTTAACGATGTTTCAAGCCATTCAGCTATTTACATTAGGAAGTGCCCAAGCAACTAGCCAAGAACATATAAAAGGAAAGATTAAAAAAGGATACATTGGCGACTTTACGGTGTTTAAAAAGGACTTATTTGAGATAAACGTGGATGAGCTACTTGAAGTGCAAGTACATTTCACCATTATAAATGGTGAGATTGTTTATCAGTGTTCATAAAGAAAGAGTTTGGGACATAACAAAATGATTGCTTCTAAGAGACGAACACTAGCTGTTCCAATCTTTTTGGTTTGTCTGAACACGTTCGTTCCATTGCGCTACGGCCACTCGCTTTCCGCGGGGAGGAACCTGAGCTTCCTCGCTGCGCTGCGGGATCTCCGTTTTCCCTCTCTTTCCCGCAGGAGTCGAGTGTCCTACGCTCCATTCCACCCTGTTTCCAACATTGTTTTCACAATCAACAAAAAACCTGAACGATTAAAAGTGAGAAACTCTCAATCGTTCAGGTTTATCATTGGCTGAATTACTTATGTCCCAGCCTCTTTAAAATAGTACTTATAAGAATGTACGCTGTACGCGTTGCCAAAATGAATTATCTTTTAATTTTACAGTTTTAACTTGGCGATCACTTAGACGAACTTGGATTTGATCTACGTGTTTTGTACTGATTGCTTCGTTATCTAAGCCGATAACAGGGTAATGGCTGTTATCGTTTGAGAGCTTTAGGGTTAACGTGTGCTCATTGCTTAAAATAAAAGAAGATCCAAGCGTACGATAATTGTTATTGTTTAAAGATGCAAGTTCGCTGATTTGTATACACGGTAAAAGTGGATCAACGACGGCACCGTTAACTGATTTATTATAAGCTGTACTTCCTGTTGGTGTCGAAATAACCATACCATCGCCACGGAATGTCTCAAAATGATTCTCGTTAATAAATACGTCCATTGTAAACGTTTTTATTAATGCGGATCGCACAAGACATTCATTTAGTGAATGGAATGTCGTCTCTTGATCAATGGTTGTTTCTAATACGGGAAAGCGCCTTACCTCAATATTTTCGGAAGTGATAGCGTCAATCATTTTTTCTTTTTCATTAATATGGAAATCACAGTAGAAGTTTAGCTGCTCGGATGTTGCTACCCCTGCATACAAGCAGTCATCTCTAAAACCTGTTTGACGGACAGCCTGTAAAAAAGCACCGTCATCTCCAATGCTTACAATAATATTTGCCTCTTTCGATTGCTCTACTACCGTAAAATCATACTTAACCGCTAACTCTTGTAAAGGTTTTACTGCGGCATTTGTTTCTTTATTTCTAGGATGAAAGAAATAAACATTACGACGATTTGACATATGTAGTTCCCCCTTGTTTCCCCGTCTTTGATGTAAAAAAATAGTATAAAAGTAAACTTTATTACAAAAGTTTGTTACAATAATTATATCACTATTAAAACACAAATTGAAAGATTATTCTTTCAATTTGTAATCAGGATTAATTTAGGAGGGTTTTCATGAATACGAAAAGGTGGGTAGCACTCGCCATCGCAGTTGGTGTATTTATTATTTCAATACTAGTAAACACAGTTTCAACTTTTATTTTTGCTAGTGATGAGGAAACGGGCGTTGCTGGGTTCTTTGGCGGAAGTGCTAGCGAGCTAACTGAAATGGTTATTGAAGAGGGTGCGTCTCTTAATAAGATTGCTGTTTTAGAAGTAAACGGAACGATTCAAGATACAGGAGATAGTACATCATTATTTTCGCAAGGTGGCTATAATCACGAGCTGTTTTTAGAACAACTTGATGCAGCTAAAGATGATGACATGGTCAAAGGAATTATCATAAAGGTTAATTCACCAGGGGGTGGAGTAGTAGAAAGCGCTCAAATACATAAAAAAATGGAAGAGATTCAAGCTGATACGAAAAAACCTATCTATATTTCAATGGGCTCAATGGCTGCATCTGGTGGATATTACATCTCGACATCAGCTGATAAAATTTATGCAACTCCAGATACGTTAACAGGTTCACTCGGTGTTATTATGCAAAGCGTAAACTACGGAGAACTCGCTGAGCGTCTTGGAGTAAAAGACGTGACAATAAAAAGTGGTGAGCATAAGGATATTATGTCACCTACGAGAGATATGACTGAAGAAGAGCGTCAAATTATGCAAAAGCTTATTGATAACTCATACAGTGGCTTTGTTGATGTCATCTCGAAAGGGCGCAACTTATCTGAAAGTAAGGTGCGTGAAATTGCTGATGGGCGAATCTATGATGGTCGCCAAGCAAAAGAGTTAAAATTAGTTGATGAGCTAGGGTTCTTTGAAGACAGCTTAGTAGATATGAAAAAGCAGTATAAGCTAAAAGATGCTCAGGTTATTGAATACGAATCAGGCTTTGGCTTCCCTTCATGGCTATCCATGAGCATGAACAAGATGATGGGAAGTGACCAGCAGCTATCTTCTGTTTTGAAATCATTAGCTGAGCCAAATTCTCCTCGTATGATGTATCTATATCAAGAATAGAGGTGGATGAATAATGGAAAATAACTCATATGATAAAGAAGTAGCGGGTGTTGAACATTCATCACCTTTAGAAGATAGAGTAGTAAACCCTTCTGTAGTTGAAAATCGATATGCTGGGTTTTGGATGCGTTTTTGGGCATACCTCCTTGATATCATTGTAGTGGGAAGTATAAATGGTATTATTGTAAAACCAATTTTTAAAGCATTTGATTTTGCTCAAGTTGATCAATTATTTTCACCGTTTTGGTTCATTACAGCACTGACGTTTTATGGCTATTTCATTTTAATGACCAAGTTCTTTGGTCAAACATTAGGAAAGATGGTTTTTGGCTTAAAGGTAGTCTCATTAAATGGAACGCCGCTTAGCTGGTCAGTCGTTTTGTTCCGAGAAGGAATTGGACGTTATATTTCAAAAACGGTTCTATTTATCGGTTATATCATCGTTGCCTTTTTACCTAAAAAGCAAGGTGCACATGACTATTTTGCAGAAACTGCAGTAGTGCATGAAATAAAATAATATAGAAGGCCTCTACTCGTTGAGTGGAGGCCTTTCTTGTTAGGTTTAACTTCATGATATATGGGACATAATAGAAGGGGAAAAAGGAGTGAAGAAAGTGATATGGGTGTCATGGATTATCGCAATACTACTTGTCCTTGTGTTTATAGTGATAGTTACGAAGATTACGGTATATATTGACTTACGACATGCCAAGGATAACGATTATTATCGCGTGACGTTTATGGCGTGGTTTAAGCTCATTCGCTATACATATGAAATACCAGTGGTAAAGGTTCAAAAAGACTCCAATACCCTGCTTGTCGAAGAAAAAAGCGGAGCGGGAGAAAATACAAATAAAGATAAATGGAAAGACTACTCCATGGAAGACGTTCTCAATCTTCTGGAAGATGTAAAGCAATTTTTAGAACATGTTGTTGGCCTTCATACCATTATTCGGAAGTTTTTAAGTCATATAGCAGTGAGAAATTTAAAATGGCATACACGAGTAGGTCTAGGTGACGCTGCTCTCAGCGCTATTTTAGTGGGTGTTGTATGGTCTGCAAAAAGTGGTTTTGTTCATCTGCTTGATCAATACATGAGGCTAAAAGATCCTCCTAGGATGACGGTAGTGCCAGCCTTTCAAAAGATGTGGTCTGAAACCATCTTTCAATGCATAATTTCATTCCGATTAGGACAAGCTATATTAGTAGGTTTACGTTTAGTTAAGCACTGGCGCAAGATACCTCGCTTTTATAAGCCTGAAAGCGAAAGCAAAGCGCATTCTGTTAAAACATAAGGAGGTTACTTGAATGGGAGAACATCCAATTAAGAGTCTAATGTCTACAGCAATGGAAAATTTAAAAGAAATGATTGACGTCAATACAATCATCGGAGACCCAGTAGAAACACCGGATGGAAGTGTTATTTTAACGGTATCAAAGGTAGGGTTTGGTTTTGCAGCAGGAGGAAGTGAATTTAATGGAGAAGGACACAAGTCATCTTCACAACAAGGTGGTCAATCAGCTGATTCGAGTCATCCCTTTGGTGGAGGAAGTGGTGGAGGAGTATCGATTACGCCAATTGCTTTCTTGATTGTTAGCTCAGCTGGAATTAAAATGCTTCATTTAAATGAAAGCACGCACTTATACGAGAAGATCCTAGACACTGCACCTCAAGCAATCGAACGCATGCAGCATATGTTTAAAAAAAATCGTCATGACCAAGAAAATCATGATCGCAATGATAGTAATGATTCATTTAATCTATAAGCTACAAGCTCTCGTTACATGATTATAAAAACGAGGGCTTTTTTTATATGGGGAAAACGCATTTAATTGCAATCTTTTTACATAGGCGCTAATATGAAGGATGTACATATTTATTTAGGGGAGGAATCATTCGTGACAACAGTTAAGTTTAAAGGTAACGATGTAACACTACTAGGGAATCAAGTAAAGGTAGGAGACAAAGCGCCTAATTTTACGGTTCTTGCAAACGATTTGTCAGAAGTAACGTTAGATGACACAAAAGGTTCAGTGCGTCTAATTAGTGTAGTTCCTTCTATTGATACAGGTGTTTGTGATGCACAAACACGCCGCTTCAATGAAGAAGCATCAAAGCTAGACAATGTGAAAGTATTAACAGTAAGCGTTGATTTGCCGTTTGCACAAAAGCGCTGGTGCGGTTCAAATGGTATTGAAAACGTACAAACTGTATCTGATCACCGCGATTTATCTTTTGGTGAAGCATTTGGCGTAGCTATCAAAGAACTACGTTTATTAGCTCGTTCTGTATTTGTGGTAAACTCAAACGACGAAGTAACATACGTTGAGTATCTACCAGAAGTTACGGATCATCCAAACTATGAAGCAGCAATCGAAGCAGCAAAAGCAGCTAAGTAATTGCACATGTTTTAGACAAAGAAGGCGGAAAACATTGTTTTTCGCCTTCTTTGTGTGGCATGAACTATTTGTGATAAAATAAAATTCTTTGTTAGAGTTCTATATAAAGCGTTGTAATGAAAAATAGATTAATAAATGGAAATGTTCAAGGAGGAATAGATGTGAGCGAGTTATCAAAAATGGAGCAGCTGTTTAAGGTTATTGACCAGAGTGCAGTCATTTTACGAAAAGAGCTAAACTGCTTATATTTAGAAGCAGTTGCTGAAACAGGTGAAAATTTATTTCAAGAAGACATCTTACAAGATGAATTAGATGAAGTAACGAAAAAAAGGTTACAAAAAGAATATAGTTCTGTAAAACTGAATCAATTTGAGCAAGAGACAATTCGAAAAGCATATCAATTAGCAGTTTTAAAAGGAATGAAAGAAGCGATTCAGCCAAATCATCAAATGACACCTGATGCGGTAGGGTTATTTATGGGTTATGTCGTTGGTAAGTTTATGGAAGGGAATCAGAGCTATACGATACTAGATCCAGCAGTAGGAGCAGGGAATTTAATTACGACGATTTTAAATATGCATTCACATTCAATTGAACAAGTGTATGGCGTTGATATTGACGACTTATTGCTTCAGTTAACCTATGTAAATGCAAACCTTCAAAAGCACGGTGTAGAGTTATTTCATCAAGATAGTTTACAGCCGCTATTTATTGATCCTGTTGACCTTGTGATTTGTGATTTACCGGTAGGCTATTATCCAAATGATGAAGGTGCTGCCCAATATAAAGTAAAGTCAGAAGAAGGGCATACGTATGCTCATCATTTATTTATTGAAAAAAGCTTAAACCACGTTAAACCAGGTGGATATGTAGTCACGCTGATTCCAAACAATCTATTTGATTCTGAGCAATCTCATCTTCTACAGGCGTTGCTAAAAGAAGAAGCGATTGTACAAGCAATCATTCAGCTTCCGTTATCGATGTTTAAGCAGGAAGAAGCAGCAAAAAGCATTCTGGTTTTACAGAAAAAGGGTGAGGGGGTAACTCCACCAGAGAACGCACTTCTTGTAAATTTACCAAAGTTTAGTAACAAGCAAGGCATGAACAATATTATGAGTCAAATGAATGAATGGTTTAAATTGAATAAATAATTTATCTTTTTAGAAAATAATGATTTTTTTATGATGGCGCTTTTAATCGTGCATAGCCCTTGAAATCTATAGTGGTGAATGATTAAATGAATAAGGATAGAATTTGTGTCGAAATGCATAGAATATTGTAGAGAATATCGTTTTGTACTTTTTCGTCAAGTTCATAATGCACGTATATAAAAAGGAGCTGTTTTTAGTATATGTTAAAAATTATTGCAATTAATGCTGGTAGCTCATCTTTAAAGTTCCAGCTGTTTGAAATGCCAAGCGAAGCAGTTTTAACAAAAGGTTTAGTAGAGCGTATCGGTTTAGACGATGCCGTTTTCACTATTTCAGTAAATGGTGAAAAACAAACAGAAGTAAGAGAAATTCCAGACCACTCTGTAGCAGTTCAAATCTTAGTAGACAAGCTATTGTCTCAAGGTATTATTGAGTCATACGATGAGATTACAGGCGTTGGACACCGCGTTGTTCACGGTGGAGAGAAGTTTGCTGATTCTGTGTTAATTACGGATAAAACACTAGCTGAAATTGAAGCATTATCAGATTTAGCACCTCTTCATAACCCAGCTAACGTTGTTGGTATTAAAGCATTCCAAGCAATCTTACCAAACATTCCGGCAGTTGCAGTGTTCGATACGGCATTCCATCAAACAATGCCTGAAAAATCATTCTTATACAGCTTACCGTATGAATACTATGAAGACTATGGTGTTCGTAAATACGGTTTCCACGGTACATCACATAAATATGTATCAGAGCGTGCAGCTGAACTATTAGGTCGTCCAGTTGAACAACTACGTTTAATTTCTTGTCATTTAGGTAACGGTGCAAGTATCGCAGCAATCGAAGGTGGAAAATCAATTGATACATCAATGGGCTTCACGCCGTTAGCTGGTGTAGCAATGGGAACTCGTTCTGGTAACATTGACCCTGCGTTAATTCCATTCATCATGGAGAAAACAGGAAAAACTGCAGACGAAGTGCTAAATGTGTTGAATAAAGAAAGTGGTTTACTTGGTATATCAGGTATCTCAAGTGACTTACGTGACTTAATTAAAGCAAGTGGCGAAGGAAACGACCGCGCAGAAACAGCTCTTGAAGTGTTTGCTGGTCGTATTCATAAGTACATTGGCTCTTATGCAGCTCGTATGTCTGGTGTAGATGCAATTATCTTCACTGCAGGTATCGGTGAGAACAGTGATGTTGTACGTGCTCGTGTACTTCGTGGCTTAGAATTTATGGGCGTATATTGGGACCCAGCATTAAACGGTGTTCAAGGAGAAGAAGCGTTTATTAGCTATCCTCACTCTCCAGTAAAGGTTCTTGTCATTCCGACAAATGAAGAAGTAATGATTGCTCGCGACGTAGTTCGCTTAGCAAATATTTAATAGCATGTAAAAAGCTAGCGTCTTTCGCTAGCTTTTTTTGTTTTATGAAAATAGGTGTCTTTTTAAACATTTGTTATAATGGAAACAAATTCTATTACTTATCTTTGAAGGAGTGAAAGCATGAGTCTAACCAATCGAGAAGAGCAGTTGCTACACGAAATTCGGGAGTGGGAACAAACATTGGATGAATATGATCAAAGTCAGATTGAGATTACATATGATGAATGGTTACATAAAGCAGTTGGCCTTGTACCTGAGCATATTTTACAAGAGTATTTAGCGAAAACAGATGATTTTATGTTTCATTTTACATCCTTTATTCAAAATACGGATATTCAGATACAAGCTGAAAAACAGATTATTAATACAGCACGCGTATTTCAACCAGATATTACAGGTATACCAGAACTTCAATCACTACAAATTGATCAACTATCTTACATTTGTGATCAACAGCTAGCAAAACAGAGGCTTTATGCATTGGGACAAGGCGCTTTATCTGGTACGGGGAAAGCTCTACTAGTAGGTACAGATATTCCAGCTTTGTTATTTATTAATTTACAATCGATTCAAAAAGCAGCCATGAGCTACGGTTATAATATCCATACACCGTTTGAACTTATGATGACGTTAAAAGTATTTCATACGGCTTTGCTGCCACCTGAATTGCAAAAGACAGGGTGGCTTGAATTGACAGAGGAAATCGAACATGGTGTCGACCCTTATTTTTATGAAGGTAGAGATCAGGTGGTAACTGAGTCGCTTGTTTATAAAGCTATTGTTCAGATTGTTAAAAGCTTTCTTATAGTCATCTTAAAGCGTAAGGCATACGGTCGTATTCCTTTGCTTGGTATGGCAATTGGTGGAGGAATGAACTATACATTTACAAAGCAAGTAACAGATTATGCGAAGCGATTTTATCAATATCGTCTTTTAATAGAAAAGGTAAATAACGAGGCTGGGATATAACTACATGATTCCTTCTCAAAGACGAATCATGACATGACGTTTCGAAACAAGTGAGGTTGGAAAAACACGTTCGTTCCATTGTCGCACTTTCCGCGGGGAGGAATCTGAGCCTCCTCGCTGCGCTGTGGGGTCTCAGCCTTTCCTCTAGTTCCCGCAGGAGTCGCGTGTCTTACGCCCCATTCCACTCTTTTTTTAAACTTATTTTCCGCACCAACAAAAAACCCGAACGGTTGAGAGTTAACTGAAACACTTATGTCTCGACCTTATTTACAAATGAGTTTTGGCAGATATATCTTGGTCCGTACGATACCAAATCCACAAATCATTAATAATAGAGGCTAATTCAGCAATTTCCTCATTTAATTGGCAAGACTTCTGAAAATTATCTTCTTCTTCTAAAGCAGCCTGCTTGTTATTAATTTTCCTTTCAATTTCTGCAATTCGATCAGGAATCAAACCTCTAATTTCTTCCCACTGAATTAAAATTTCTTCTTGTAGTGCGGGAGTATATTCATTCCATGAATGTGCTAGTACAGGAATAGAAATACCCAGCCTTTTATTATATAAAAACATATTTTGCATAAATAAACGCCTCACTTGCATATGAAATCTTTGCATTAATACTCTCTTTGTTTTGTGAATAAGAACTTATGCTGTTTATGATAAAGGAAATAATAAGAAAAATCATGTGTTTTATCACTTTATATATGCAGTTTTATTTTATGATAAGAGTATATTTATCGTATAAAACAAGGTTTTTGGAAAAGTATTTGTGAATTTATATACTTTTTTTTGAATAAGTATTGAAAAAACCAAATAAAGTTGTTAAAGTAATAGTAGATTAAATGAATAAAAATTTATTGAGATGTATTTATATATATTAGGAGGAAATGTTGATGAGTAATCCGAAAATTGTTCTTGCATATTCAGGTGGTTTAGATACTTCAGTTGCTATTAAATGGTTACAGGAAAAAGGTTATGATGTTGTTGCTTGTTGTTTAGATGTAGGTGAAGGAAAAGATTTAAACTTTATTAAAGAAAAAGCTATTACAGTTGGAGCGGTAGCATCACACGTGATTGATGCCAAAGAAGAGTATGCAAATATTTATGCATTAGCTGCTCTGCAAGCTCACACATTATATGAAGGCAAATATCCATTAGTATCTGCGTTATCAAGACCGCTAATTGCAAAGAAGCTTGTTGAAGTCGCAGAGAAAGAAAATGCAGTAGCTGTGGCTCATGGTTGTACAGGAAAAGGAAATGACCAAGTTCGTTTTGAAGTTTCAATCAAAGCTTTAAACCCAGATCTAGAAGTTGTTGCACCGGTACGTGATTGGAAATGGTCTCGTGAAGAAGAAATTGAATATGCGAAGCAGCATAATATTCCAATTCCAGTTAACTTAGACAGCCCGTTTTCAATTGATCAAAATTTATGGGGAAGAAGTAACGAGTGTGGTGTTCTAGAAGATCCTTGGGCTGCTCCGCCGGAAGAAGCTTACGACTTAACTGTTGCATTAGAAGATACGCCGGATACTCCTGAAACGGTTGAAATTGAATTTGTTCAAGGTGTACCTGTTTCATTAAATGGCCAATCTTATACGTTAGCTCAGCTTATTCTTGAACTGAACGATATTGCTGGAAAGCACGGAGTTGGACGTATCGACCACGTAGAAAATCGTTTAGTTGGAATTAAGTCACGTGAAGTATATGAGTGTCCAGCTGCGATGACTCTTATCAAAGCGCATAAGGAATTAGAAGATCTAACACTTGTAAAAGAAGTGGCACATTTCAAACCAATTATTGAGAAAAAGTTAACGGAAGTTATTTATGAAGGACTTTGGTTCTCACCTTTAACAAATTCACTGTTAGCTTTCTTAAAGGATACGCAACAATATGTAAACGGAACGGTACGTGTAAAGCTGTTTAAAGGTCATGCGATTGTTGAAGGCCGTAAGTCTCCAAACTCTCTATATAACGAAAAACTTGCTACGTACACAAAAGAAGATGAATTTGACCATAACGCAGCAGTAGGATTTATCTCTTTATGGGGACTTCCAACAAAAGTTAGCAGCATGGTGAATACTAAGAAGGTGACGACAGTATGACCAAATTATGGGGAGGACGTTTTACGAAACGTCCTGAACAATGGATTGATGAATTTGGGGCATCCATTTCATTCGACCAACATTTAGTAGAAGAAGATATTGAAGGTAGCTTAGCTCATGTATCTATGCTAGAAAAATGCAAAATTCTTTCTAGTGAAGAAGCGAATCAAATTAAAGCAGGGTTACAAACCCTGCTTCAAAAAGCAAAAAATAAAGAGCTTATGTTTTCTGCTCAGTACGAAGATATTCATTTGAATCTAGAAAAGCTCTTAATCGATGAAATTGGTCCTGTAGGTGGAAAACTGCATACAGGCAGAAGCCGTAATGACCAAGTTGCAACTGATATGCACTTATATTTAAAGAAGCATGTGCAGCAAATCATCCAACTGACAAAGCATTTACAGCATGTGTTAGTTGAAAAAGCTGATCAGCATGTTGAAACAATCTTTCCTGGCTACACGCATCTACAAAGAGCGCAGCCTGTATCGTTTGCTCATCACTTACTAGCGTATGTATCAATGTTTAAGCGTGATACTGAGCGATTTGAAGAATCGTTAAAACGCATTGATATCTCTCCCCTAGGAGCAGGAGCACTTGCTGGTACAACGTTCCCAATTGATCGTTACTATAGCGCTGAGCTGTTGGGCTTTGCCGATATTTATCAAAATAGTATGGATGCAGTAAGTGATCGCGACTTTATTTTAGAATTTTTGAGCAATAGCTCAATTTTGATGATGCACTTATCTCGTTTCTGCGAAGAGTTAATTTTATGGTCGAGTCAAGAATTCCAGTTTATTGAAATGGATGACACATATGCTACAGGAAGCAGTATTATGCCACAAAAGAAAAACCCTGATATGGCTGAGCTAATCCGTGGAAAAACAGGAAGAGTCTATGGACATCTCTTTAGCTTGTTAACAGTGTTGAAAGGTACGCCTCTAACATACAACAAAGATTTACAAGAAGACAAAGAGGGTATGTTTGATACAGTTACAACGATTGAGGGTTGCTTGACAATCTTTGCTGGAATGATTGAAACAATGACTGTTAAAACAGACGTCATGGAATCATCAACTAAAAAAGACTTTTCAAATGCAACGGAATTAGCAGACTACCTTGCTTCAAAAGGGATGCCGTTCCGTCAGGCTCATGAAGTTGTAGGTAAGCTTGTTCTAGAGTGCATTCAGCAAGGTATGTATCTAATGGATTTACCGTTAGAAAATTACCAAGCGGCAAGCGATTTATTTGAAGAGGATATCTATCACGTACTTGATCCAAAAACTGCGGTTAATCGTCGTAATAGTGCGGGTGGTACAGGTTTCGATCAGGTAAGACAAGCAATCTTAAAAGTTAAAGAGGATTTGAAGCAAGAAGTTAATGCATAAAAAATGCGCACTCACTGAAGTGCGCATTTTTTATGCTTATTTTTTGTGAAAGTGTACAGAGTCATAATCACGGTTACATCGTGCATAACTCCAACAAGTTAGAAGAAAAATAGAGGGGAATAAAACAACACGTTATATAAGGAGAGATTAACAATGAAAGAAAAAAAGAACCCTCAGCACGTTTATGAATACGATCATGAAGGAGAACAACAAACGTTTCAACAACTAATGGACTCTTACTCAAGTGGTGTAGTAGGAGATGGCTACATGGCTTCAACATTTGAAAATGTTGAAGCTAAAAGTGATAACGAACTATATGAATAAAAAGATGGATAGACTATAAATAAGGCAAAAACTCCCCACTTTATAAGCATAAGGTGGGGAGCTTATTTTACATATCATTCATATGATAAATAAACAATAAATTAAGGAGTGACAATCGTGAAAATAGGTGTTCCAAAAGAAATTAAGAATAATGAAAATCGCGTTGCTATTACACCAGCTGGCGTAACGGCATTTACAAACGCTGGTCACGAAGTATGGGTTGAAAAAAGTGCTGGTGAGGGATCTGGCTTTACGGATGAACAGTATGTAGAAGCTGGAGCGACCATTGTTGAAACAGCTCACGATGCGTGGAGTGCAGAGATGGTCATGAAAGTAAAAGAACCATTACAAGAAGAGTACGATTACTTTCGTGAAGGATTAATTTTATTTACGTACTTGCACCTTGCTGCTGAAGAAGCATTAACAAAAGCATTGATTGAAAAGAAAGTAGTAGGCATTGCGTATGAAACTGTGCAGCTACCGAATCGTACGCTTCCACTTTTGACACCAATGAGCGAAGTAGCTGGAAGGATGTCCTCGCAGATTGGGGCACAATTTCTAGAAAAAACAAAGGGTGGTAAGGGAGTTTTACTAAGTGGTGTGCCCGGTGTTCAACGAGGAAAAGTAACGATTATTGGCGGTGGAGTTGCGGGAACAAACGCTGCGAAAATTGCTGTTGGCCTAGGGGCAAATGTAACAATTATTGATTTAAATGCAGAGCGACTTCGACAATTAGACGACTTATTTGGCAAAGAAATTACAACATTAATGTCAAATCACTATAACATTGCAGAATCTGTGAAGGACTCAGACCTAGTAATTGGAGCAGTATTAATTCCAGGTGCCAAAGCTCCAAAATTAGTTACCACTTCCATGATTAAAACAATGTCTCCAGGTTCAGTTGTCGTAGACATTGCGATTGACCAAGGTGGAATCTTTGAAACAACAGACCGCATTACAACACATGATAATCCAACGTATGAAAAGCACGGTGTTTTGCACTATGCGGTAGCTAATATGCCTGGAGCTGTTCCTCGTACGTCAACCATGGCTTTAACGAACGTGACTGTTCCTTATGCGCTTCAAATTGCAACCCTAGGGTACAAGAAAGCGTGTTTGAAAAATCCACCGTTACTTCAAGGGATTAATACATTAAACGGCTTTGTGACATATGCAGCAGTAGCGGATGCACATGGATTAACGTACTCTGATGCTACAACATTGTTAGAGCAAGCATAACGGCTTTATAATAAAGAGAACGTACCCTTTTTGTTTAAATTAGTATAGAAAGGGTACGAACTAGTTAATTAGTGATAATGATAAAGGAGAGGTTATTGTGCATATTTCTTATCACGGACACTCTGTTGTGAAAATTGAAACGCAAGGGAAGACAATTTTAATTGATCCGTTTATTACAGGAAATGGAAAAACTGATTTAAATGCAGAGGATGTACAAGCAGACTATATCTTACTAACGCACGGTCATAACGATCACGTAGGAGATACAGTAGCCATTGCAAAACGAACAAATGCGCAGGTTATTGCTATTGCTGAGCTCGCTACATATTTAGGATGGAAAGGTTTAAATGTTCATCCCATGAGCATTGGAGGAGCTTATACGTTTGATTTTGGTAAAGTTAAACTCACACAAGCTTTTCATGGATCAAGCTATACGGAAGAAGAAAGCAAGCAAATTGTTTACACGGGCATGCCAGCAGGGTTGCTGCTAACAATTGAAGGAAAAACCATTTATCATGCGGGTGATACGGCGCTTTATTCTGACATGAAATTGTTAAGCGATTACCATCCAGATGTAGCATTTTTGCCGATTGGAGATAACTTTACAATGGGTCCTGAAGATGCGGCAATTGCAGCTTCATGGATAAATGCCAAATTAGTTGTTCCAATCCATTACGATACGTTCCCTGTTATTAAACAAGATCCTCATGAGTTCGTCCAATCCTTAAAAGGAATTGAAGGGAAAGTCTTACAGCCTGGAGAAGGTTTGGATTTGTAATAGAAATAGCAAGACGATGCAAATTTAGCGCGCATCGTCTTTTTTTGTGTGTACAAGCATACTATGTAAATAAAAAAGGGGGAATGTAGTGTGTTAAAGCGAAATAAAGCAATTTTATATTTGTTGTTGTGTGGTCTTATGCTTTATTATGCAAAGCCTTATATTGTCATAAGCACAGAGAGCCTTCAAGGGATTTTTAGCCTTACGTGGTTAGGGTTAGCACTTCTAGTTGTAGGTGGCAATGTGTCATCACTTTTATATGCGAAAAAAGAAGAACAAAAAAAGCTTTTGCAACAAAAGCTTCGTAAGCCAATTCGTCAAAGAGGATGAGATTGAATCCAGCTCTTCCCACCTTTATAATAAAAAGAAAAGAGTAAAGCACCGAGTACGTCCGGCGCTTTAGAAGGGTGAAGTACATTTGGCGACAAAACATGAACAGATTTTACACTATATTGACTCGTTACCAATTGGTGAAAAAATATCAGTTAGGCAGATTGCAAAAGAACTGACGGTAAGCGAAGGTACTGCTTATCGAGCTATTAAAGATGCAGAAAATAAAGGATACGTTTCTACAATAGAGCGTGTTGGGACCATTCGAATCGAGCGAAAGAAAAAAGAAAATATTGAAAAGCTTACTTTTGCCGAAGTTGTAAACATTGTAGATGGACAAGTGCTGGGTGGAAGAGAAGGGTTATATAAAACGCTTAATAAATTTGTTATTGGTGCAATGAAGCTAGATGCCATGATGAGATACACAGAAGCAGGAAACCTTTTAATTGTTGGAAACCGAGTAAATGCACATGAATTGGCTTTAGAAGCAGGAGCAGCTGTTTTAATTACAGGAGGATTTGATACGGAAGATTGGGTGAAGAAGCTCGCAGATGACTTAAAACTTCCTATCATTTCTACAAGTTATGATACATTTACCGTTGCAACCATGATTAACCGTGCCATTTACGATCAATTGATCAAAAAGGAAATTGTACTGGTGGAAGATATCTTAACGCCTGCTGAAGAAGCTGTTAGCCTAAAGCTTAATGATACAATTGCTACGTGGCATAACCTTAACACAAAAACGCATCATAGCCGTTTTCCTGTAGTGGATGATCAGATGAAAGTCCACGGAATGGTGACTTCTAAAGATGTAATTGGTTATGATGCCCAAACCTCGATCGAGAAGGTAATGACGAAAAATCCAATGACGGTCCATGGTAAAACGTCGGTGGCATCTTCTGCTCATATGATGGTTTGGGAAGGTATTGAAGTTCTTCCCGTTGTTGATGACTCTCACCATTTAGAAGGAATTATCAGTCGACAGGATGTCTTAAAAGCACTTCAGATGATTCAAAGGCAACCTCAGGTTGGCGAAACAATTGACGATATTGTGACCAATCAATTCATCGATGTAAAAGATACAAAAGCTGAACCTTTTTATCGCTGTGAAGTAACGCCGCAAATGACAAACTATATGGGAACTATTTCGTACGGCGTATTTACGACAATTGTAACGGAAGCAGCAAACCGAGCGCTTCGTTCATTCAAAAAAGGTGACTTAGTTATTGAGAATATTACGATCTATTTCATTAAACCTGTACAAATTGACAGCATTGTTGAAATTCGACCGAAAGTATTGGAGTTGGGTCGAAAGTTTGGAAAGGTAGATGTTGAAGTATATAATGAGGGCGTCGTTGTTGGTAAAGCAATGCTAATGGCGCAGCTTTTAGAACGTGTATAAAGAGGCTGGGACATAAGTAATTCAGCCAATGATAAACCTGAACGATTGAGAGTTTCTCACTTTTAATCGTTCAGGTTTTTTGGTTGATTGTGAAAACAATGTTGGAAACAGGGTGGAATGGAGCGTAGGACACTCGACTCCTGCGGGAAAGAGAGGGAAAACTGAGATCCCGCAACGCAGCGAGGAAGCTCAGGTTCCTCCCCGCGGAAAGCGAGTGGCCGTAGCGCAATGGAACGAACGAGTTGAGACAAACCAAAAAGATTGGAACAGCTATTGTTCGTCTCTTAGAAGCAATCATTTTGTTATGTCCCAAACTCTTTTTATAAAGACGTTTGAGCTTCTTTCGTAGCAAGAGGAAGGTAATATCTGTATGCGCGAATACCTGTAATAATACTTCCGAGACCAAATAAAGCAAAGATGATACCGATAATGAGGGATGTTGTAGTTGCATAAATAAACCATTGATTAATTCCAAAGAAAAGTACAAAAGCTCCAAGTGAAATACTGGATTTTGCAGAGATCCATTTGCGTTCAATAGGACGTTTGGAGCGGACATATTTGACTTTTAAATAGAAATAAAAGACAAATGAAATGACGATTAAAATGGCGAGAATAGGCATTAATTCATTCAGCTCCTTTTGAAAATAATTATTTATTGGTTGTAAGATATCTAAACAATTTCACCTTCATAGTACTGAATGCGTTTTCTTTAAGCTGTATGTAACAGACTACTTATTCCTATTCTATCGATAGATGCCAGAAAATTCTAGTATTAATTAATTCTGCTTTTAAACTTCTAGCTATCTATGATTTAATAGAACTAGCTATTAGGTTTGGTACATAAATAGTTTGCTAATTTACCGATAGGAGTGCTGCTAGATGAAAACACAAATTTTAAATGCAATTAAAGGTTTCGATACAATTATTATTCACCGTCATGTAAGGCCAGATCCTGACGCGTATGGTTCTCAATGTGGGTTAGCGGAGCTGTTAAAAACATCTTTTCCTGAAAAGAAGATTTATGTAACAGGAAAAGAAGCAGAATCTCTTAAGTTTTTATATCGAATGGATGATGTTGCTGATGAAGTGTATGAAGATGCACTTGTTATTGTATGTGATACAGCCAATCAGGAACGAGTCTGTGATCAGCGATATGCAAAAGGGAAAATGCTAATTAAAATTGATCATCATCCGAATGAAGACCAGTACGGAGATTTACTATGGGTGGATACAGAAGCGTGTTCAACAAGCGAAATGATCTATGAATTTTTCCTTCATGGTAAAGAAGACGGGCTTACATTAAATGACCGCGGTGCTGAGTTAATTTTCAGCGGAATTGTGGGAGATACAGGTCGCTTTTTATTTCCAAGCACAAAGCCTAAGACGTTCCGCTACGCAAGCGACTTAATTCAATATGATTTTGAATTTAAGGATGTTTATGATGAGATGTATAAAACGAAAGCAAACGTGGCGCATTTACATGGGTATGTGCTTCAAAATTTCTCTCTATCAGACTCAGGGGTTGGGTATATGAAAATACCAAAAGAAATTCTTGAGAAATACAGCGTAACGCCAGCAGATGCATCGCAGTTAGTTAGTTCATTAGGGCATATTGAAGGCATGAAGGTATGGGTATTCTTTGTGGAAGAAGAAGATCAAATTCGAGTAAGATTAAGATCAAAAGGTCCGGTTATCAACACGATTGCCCGTAAGTATAAAGGAGGAGGTCATCCACTTGCAGCTGGTGCTTCCATTTATTCTTGGGATGAGGTTGAGCCACTGCTTCAAGATTTAGAAGCGCTATTTCAGTAAATGTTAAAACAGGCGTACATTCTCCTAGTACGCCTGTTTTACATGACTTTCTCTACTTTCTTTATCCGAATTTCAATTGATAAGGTGGTGTAGAAATAAACTTGGTGCACTTCGACTTCGTAAATCATTTTATCGAATTCATATTTTTTATTTTCAATCGCTTTTTTTAATACGTTTCGTGCGTCATACGCACTCTCAATGTCTTGAGCAATTAAATGTAGTGCTTCTTCTTCAACGCTAGCTTGAAGGTGGTAAGAAGTGAGGGAACCTAATTTATATTGCTTCGTATTTGTTAAGTTTACTTTCACCTCTTGAATCAAAATGTTTTTTTTCATCTTTTTATTTAATTCTCGTACATCTTCTTGCCAAATTAAACTGTTTTTTTCTGCTCTTTCTAGCTTCTGTTCCAGCTGCACTAATGACTTTGTTTGTTCATGCTGTAGTTCACCATAAATAATTAAAAAAACGCCCCAGCTAATAATGGCACCGATAACTAATCCAGCGAAAAAGCGTTCTAAGTCTGACCGCTTATATAGACGCTTGTTTGGGACCCTCATAAACCTAAGCTCTCTTGTGTCAACCATTTAATAATTAGTGCCCCTGTTTGAGCCCCACCCATTGCTGAGAGTATTAGCAAGATTTGTTTTACGACATCTTTAGTAGCACCTTCAAACAAGCCACGTTCAAAACTATAGAATGTATCAAACGTGCCTCCAATAGCTCCTACAATCGCCCAAATTTTTAAGCTGTTACTTAATGTATACATGATGTGAAATGGAGATTTACCAATTAAAAACCCTGCAAACGAACCAATTAAAGCACCGCCAAGAATAATACCTAATGAAGTGAAGTAGCTCCAAATAAACAATGACATAAAGGGCTCTTTCATCTTCTCCCTCCTTTTGCACATTTTCTATCTTTTCTGCTGTAATTCATATATATGGACAAACAAAACAAGTTATGTAATTTGTATGGAAGAACAACAAAATTTATAATGGACATAAATACATAAAAAGAAGGTGGGAAGACTCGTGCCTTTTGTTCATCTACAACTAAAAAGTGCATATAGCATTTTAAATAGCACGATTCGAATTAAGCAGCTGGTCGAACGTGCAAAAGCATTGGATTATAAAGCTGTTGCTCTGACGGATGAAAATGTGATGTACGGAGCTATCCCTTTTTATAAAGAGTGCAAAAAAGCTGGCATTAAGCCAATCATCGGTTTGACTTTATATGTGCTAAAGCAAGAAGATGAAGCGTTTTCTTATCCGCTTGTTTTACTCGCTCAGAATGAGAAGGGATATGAAAATTTAGTAAAGTTGAGCAGCCTTGTTCAAACAAAAGAAAAGAACGGCGTGAAAAAAAAGTGGTTACCGCATTATAAAGAAGGCGTAATCGCTTTTACGCCTGGGCTATCTGGAGAAATTGAATCGCTTATTTTGGATAATAAGCTGGATGAAGCAAAACAAACTATTGCATTTTTTAAACATGTATATGGAGAAGAAAATTTTTATTTGTCTCTTCAGCGACACGGAGATCACGAGCAAGTTTTGAATGAGGAACTTTGTAAATTAGCAGAAGAATTGAATGTGAAGTTACTGGCTTCCAATGACGTAAAATACCTGGTTCAAGAAGATTATGAAGCCTATGAATGCCTAAAGGCTATAGGTGAAGGTGATATGCTTCAAGATATGATAGAGGAAGATAGGAACAGCAAAGAATATTATTTTAAATCACAGTCTCAAATGGAAAGCCTCTATACAGACGTTCTTTCCACTTTATACGAAACAAATCGTATAGCTGACCGGTGCAACCTTGAGCTCTCACTCGGTAAAATGATGATTCCATCCTATCCAATCCCCAACAGTCAGGATACGGCGGATAGCTATTTACAAAAACTGTGCGAAGAAGGCTTGAAAAAGCGTTTAAGTACAGTCACCCCTGAATATGCAGCACGATTAGACTATGAACTTAGTGTCATTCAACAGATGAAGTTTAGCAACTACTTTCTAATTGTATGGGATTTTATGCAGTATGCGCACAAAAATGGAATTATTACAGGGCCGGGGCGTGGTTCAGCAGCAGGTTCTTTAGTTGCTTATGTTTTAGAAATTACCAATGTTGATCCAATTAAGCATGACTTGTTGTTCGAACGGTTCCTAAACCCTGAACGCATTTCAATGCCTGATATTGATATTGATTTTCCAGATAATAAACGTGACCAAGTCATTCAATATGTAGCTGGAAAATACGGTCAGATTCATGTTGCTCAAATTATTACTTTCGGCACTCTAGCGACTAAGGCGGCCATTCGCGATGTGGGAAAAGTTATAGGAATGGATAAGGAAGATCTTTCTGTTGTTTCTAAATTACTACCATCTAAACCTGGGGTCACGTTACAACAAGCAGTTGCACAGTCTAAGCCTTTACGTGAGTATATTCAAGCTATGCCTATTAGACAAAAACTTTTGCAATTAGCAATGCAAGTAGAAGGGCTTCCAAGACATACGTCAACTCACGCTGCAGGCGTTGTTATTAGTGGCGAGCCGCTTACATCGTATACGCCTATTCAAGAGGGTCAGCATAATGTGTACCTCACTCAGTACCCAATGGAAGCACTGCAGGATATAGGCTTACTTAAAATGGATTTTCTAGGTCTCCGTAATTTAACGTTAATTGATTATATTCTTGCAAAAGTGGAGCGAGATACAGGAGAAAGGCAAAAGCTACCAGATATTCCTATGCAAGATGCTAAGACGTTTCAGCTTTTAGCAAGTGGTGATACAACTGGAATATTTCAGTTAGAATCAGACGGCATGCGCAAAGTATTAAAAGAGTTACAACCAACAGAACTAGAAGATATAGTGGCGGTCAATGCTTTGTATCGTCCTGGACCGATGGAGCATATTCCAACCTATATTAAAAGAAAGCATGGTTTAGAAAAAGTTACGTATGTTCATGATGTTCTAAAACCAATTTTACAAACCACGTATGGAGTCATTGTTTATCAAGAGCAAATTATGCAAATCGCTTCGAAAATGGCCGGATTTTCATTAGGGGAAGCTGACCTTTTAAGGCGAGCGGTCAGTAAAAAAGAGAGTGCGACGCTCCAAAAAGAGCGAAAGCATTTTATCGAAGGTAGTAAACGACAGGGATATGGTGAAGAAGTCTCAGAACAAGTCTACGACTTAATTGTTAAGTTTGCTAACTACGGATTTAACAGGAGCCATGCCGTTGCATATAGCTTTATTACTTACTATTTAGCCTATTTAAAAGCACATTATCCCCTTCAGTTCTTTGCGGTTTTATTAACCAGTGCGATTGGAAATCAATCAAAAAGTGAGCAATACATTCAAGAAATGAGGAAAAGAAAGATTGCTCTTTTGCCTCCATCTATCAATCAAAGTGCGTATGCTTTCAATGTAGAAAAGCAACAGATTCGTTTTAGTTTAGGAGCAATTAAATATGTTGGCGGAACAGTGGTTCAAGAAATTCTCAATGAGAGAAAGAATAAGCCGTTTGAAGACCTATTTGATTTTTGTATGCGCGTATCGACAAAAATTGTTAATAAAAAAATCCTTGAAACGCTGATTAATGCCGGTTGTTTCGATGAGTTTGGTGAAAATCGTGCCACGCTTATTGAAACGATAGACGTAGCTTTCGAACATGCCCAGCTGGTTGATCCACAAGATGATTTTGGCATGGGTTTTTCGCTAAAGCCAAAGTACATAATAGTAGACGAATTCAGCGAGCAAGAAATTTTGGAACGTGAAAAAGAAGCAGTAGGCTTTTATTTATCTAATCATCCGGCTTCTCAATATGAAAGGTTAATGGAAGCTCATTTTACAATCCCTCTTTGCGATATTGCGAAGTGTAAAAATGGAGCACAAGTTTCAATTATTGGACTTATCTCAAATGAGCGCATCATTCGTACCAAACAAGGTGAGCAAATGGCCTTCCTTGCAATTAGTGATGAAACAGACGATGCCGATGCAGTAGTGTTTCCACGAAGCTACGAGAAATACAAGCAGTTGTTAAACGTTGGAGAAGTCGTATTGATTAAAGGTAAAGTCGATATTCGAACCAATAAGCGACAAATTGTTGCACAAGAAATTTATTTAGCGAAGGAAGCTGAAGAAGAGCTGCCGAAGCAAGAAGTATATTTACGTGTAAAGCCATCAGCCCAAAGTGATGAAGTCATTCGTGATATTTATAAAAAAATTCATAGCGCTAAAGGAAATGTACCAGTTCTGGTGTACTATGAGTCAGAGAAGCGATTATTACGCTTAACGTCCGACTACTTTATCTCACTAGAGGGGGATGTTATTACACAATTTAAAGCGTTACTTGGAGATGAAAATGTGGCTGTAAAAACGCTATAGTCTTTACAGATTGTAGATGATGTTATATTGTAAAGAAGTTAAAAAAAAAAAGTGGTCTGACCACTGTTACTTAATTTTACATTTACTCAGATGCAATGAAAATGAGCGCTTATTGCTTAACTGCATCGTTTCTAATTAATAGCTATATGTATACTTATATCGAATGAGGAGTGAGCTCATGTCTTTACGTGAAGAAGCACTGCATATGCACCGTATTAATAAAGGGAAGTTAGAATCTAAGTCAAAAATCCCTGTTCGAAATGCTCAGGATTTAAGCCTAGCTTATTCACCGGGGGTAGCTGAGCCTTGTAAAGAAATTTACGATGATGTGAATAATGTGTATGAGTATACAATGAAAGGAAATATGGTTGCAGTGGTATCTGATGGAACTGCGGTTTTAGGGTTAGGAAATATCGGTCCAGAAGCAGCTTTACCTGTAATGGAAGGTAAAGCAGTATTATTTAAAAGCTTTGCCGGAGTAGATGCGTTTCCTATCTGTTTAAAGACCACAGATATTGACCAAATCGTAGAGACAGTAAAGCTATTAGAACCAACATTCGGTGGAGTAAACCTAGAGGATATTGCGGCACCAAATTGTTTTGAAATTGAGGAACGCTTAAAGAAAGAAACCAATATTCCTATTTTTCATGATGATCAGCACGGAACTGCAATTGTAACGGTAGCTGGCTTGGTAAATGCATTAAAACTAGCAAATAAAAAAATGTCAGAAGTGAAGGTAGTAGTCAACGGTGCTGGAGCCGCAGGGATTGCCATCATTAAATTATTGCATCGCTATGGCGTGCGCGACATTATTATGTGTGACTCAAAAGGTCCAGTTTATGAAGGTAGATCGTTTGGGATGAATCAGGTAAAAGACGAGGTAGCTGCTTATACCAATCGTCAAAAAGTAACTGGGACCTTAGAAGATGCGCTTTCTGGAGCGGATGTTTTTATTGGTGTATCTGTCGAAGGGGCTCTGACAAAAGAGATGATTCAAAAGATGAATGAGGATCCAATTGTTTTTGCAATGGCTAATCCAATGCCTGAAATTATGCCCGACGAAGCAAAGAGTGCGGGTGTAAGGGTAATTGGGACAGGGAGATCGGATTTTCCTAACCAAGTGAATAACGTGCTGGCGTTTCCTGGTATATTCCGTGGTGCCCTAGATGTACGGGCTACTCATATCAATGAACAGATGAAAATTGCTGCGGTAGAAGCAATTGCAAGCCTTATTTCATCAGACGATTTACATGAAGATTATGTTATTCCCGCACCATTCGATACTAGAGTTGCACCAGCAGTAGCAGCTGCTGTGGCGAAAGCAGCGATGGAAACAGGTGTTGCGAGGTTACAGGTTGATCCAAATGAAATTGCATTAAAAACGCAGCGTTTGGCTATCATTGAATAAAGTGATACAGCGAAAAATTCTGTTTGGATACTAAGTGGATAAGGTGAGTGAAAAAATAGGTTGATGAATGAACGGTCAAAAGTTTATGTAGAAATCTTAAAGCAAATTCGGCAATTGATGCAGTCTAATCAGCTGCAAACAGGAGATAAAATTCCGTCAGAGCGAGAGTTGGCAGAGCGACTAAATGCGGGTCGCTCTTCTGTGCGTGAAGCGCTTCGAGCATTGGAGTTGCTAGGCCTTATTGAAACACGGCGGGGGGAAGGCACGTTTATTAAAGAAGTAGGCGATCATCAGCTTATCGAGATTTTAGCAACGTTTCTCTTGCATGATAGCAAACCAAAAGAAGACTTAATTGAAACGAAATATATGTTAGAAAGAGCATGCTTAGAATCTATACTACAGAATAATGAAAGCCTTGTTGATCAGCTAGATCATCAAACCTTAACAATTAAACAGCTATTTGAGCAGTTATTTCGCCTTCAACATAATCGATTGTTACATCGCATTTGGCTAATTGTTAGTAACTTTTACTATACATTTCAACAGTCAACAATGACGCAAAATCAAGCCCAAATTGCGTTATTAATTCATGCTATTAAACAAGGAAACGAGCATGACGTTTTTGCGATTCATAAAGGATGGTATCATCCTTGTGATGCTTCACAAAATGTCGAATAGCACGTTGCATGTTTCTACACAAAATGTACAACTTTTCTTGTAAAGTAAATATCAATTAGTACACAAAATGAAGGAATTATGAGTGGATTCATACTTCATGGTCTCATGGTCTGTTTGCACCGATTGTGTAACCTATTTTGAAATAATAGGTGATAGACGCTCTATTGGTTTCAGACTGATGCTTATTGCATGATAAGCAAAGGATACGAAGACAGGTTCTTTTAGATAAAAGGATCAAAAGGAGGTTACACTTTGTTAAGAGATTTATTTACTAAAAATACAAAAAATGCAAAGAATACAAAGAAGAAAAAGTATGCTTCAGTTCCATCAGAACACCTAAAACAAGATGTACCGGAAGGAATTATGACGAAGTGTAAAAAATGTAAAAAAATTATGTACACCAAAGAGCTTAATAAAAATCTAAAAGTGTGCTTAAACTGCGGACATCATCACCAAATGACTGCTAAAGAAAGAATTAGTAGCTTAATTGATGAAGGTACGTTTATTGAATATGATCGTACAATGCGCTCTCAAAACCCTTTAGAATTTCCCGATTATGTTGAAAAGTTGGAGAAAGACCGTGAAAAAACGGGCCTTAGTGAAGCTATTGTAACGGGTGAAGGAGACATTGATGGTTTAAAAGTAGTCGTTGCCGTTATGGATTCACATTTTAGAATGGGAAGCATGGGCTCTGTTGTAGGTGAAAAAATTACAAGAGCTATCGAAAAAGCAAAGGATTTAGGCGTACCGTTTCTTATTTTTACAGCATCAGGTGGAGCTAGGATGCAAGAAGGTATCTTAAGTTTAATGCAAATGGCTAAGACAAGCTCAGCGTTAAAAATGTATAGTGATAAAGGTGGACTCATTATTTCCATCATGACGCACCCTACAACGGGAGGCGTATCCGCTAGTTTTGCTTCGTTAGGAGATTATAATCTAGCAGAGCCGGGTGCTTTAATTGGTTTTGCAGGTCGAAGAATTATTGAGCAAACTATTCGAGAAGAGCTACCGGAGGATTTCCAAACTGCAGAATTTTTATTAAAGCACGGTCAATTAGATGCGGTTGTGGCGCGTCACAATTTAAAAGAAACGCTCACGAATATTTTAGACATTCATGTAGGAGGTGACGTACAGTGGTAAGTGAATTAGAATTCGAACGTCCAATCGTGGAATTGCGTAATAAAATTGCAGAGTTAAAGGAATTTGCAACAAACACCGATGTTGATTTATCAACAGAGATTGAAAAGCTAGAAAAGCGCTTGGAAAAAGTAGAAAAAGATATTTATAACCACTTAAGCCCATGGAATCGTGTGCAGATTGCGCGTCATCCTGAACGACCAACTACGCTAGACTATATTTCAAGGCTGTTTACTAATTTTTTAGAGTGTCATGGTGACCGTTATTATGGTGATGATGAAGCCATCGTAGGAGGAATTGCTAAGTTCCAAGGTGTACCTGTCACGGTTATTGGTCATCAGCGTGGTAAAGATACGAAAGAGAATATTCGTCGCAATTTTGGAATGCCACATCCTGAGGGATATCGTAAAGCATTACGTTTAATGAAGCAGGCTGAAAAGTTTAACAGACCAATTATTTGCTTTATTGATACAAAAGGCGCTTACCCAGGAAAAGCAGCGGAAGAAAGAGGACAAAGTGAAGCCATCGCAAAAAACCTTTTTGAAATGGCTGGCTTAACTGTACCTATCGTTTGTATTGTTATTGGAGAAGGAGGAAGTGGAGGAGCATTAGGACTTGGTGTAGGGAACCATCTTCATATGCTTGAAAACTCCACGTACTCTGTTATCTCTCCAGAAGGTGCTGCTGCCTTACTGTGGAAAGATGCAACGCTTGCTAAGCAAGCAGCAGAAACAATGAAAATTACGGCACCAGATTTAAAAGAACTAGGCATTGTGGATGAGGTTGTGGAAGAAGTCAAAGGTGGAGCTCATCGTAATATTGATGAACAAGCAGCTTATATGGAAGTAGCGATTCGTAGCTCTTTACAAGAATTAACAAAATTAACAAAAGAGCAATTAGTTGAAGAACGCTATGAAAAATACAAAAAAATCGGACAGTTTTCAGCTGAAACCGATGCCATCGGTGTGAAATAAACAACGAAGCATCCTCTACTTAGATAGGGGGTGCATTTTCTCGTTTCTACAATAGCGCTTCTCTATTGTGTTTCATAGTTCTTCATGGTATTTTATAGACAGCAAAACCCTATAGGATTCTTAAGAAGAAGCCTGCATTTTCCTCTAATGGATTTAAAATACATTGTTGTAGGAAAAGCAACCCGCTTCTTTTATTGTAATGTCTAAAACCAATTTTTATAGGCATGCTTGTCAGATAGACGGGAATAGTAAAATCATTAGATAAACCAAGTGAATTGTAGTAAAAAAACAACTAGTTAAGGGTAAAATTATGCTATGAGTGTACAATACATCATGTGTTGTGATAGTCTATTTACTGCTTACATAATAGTTCTTTCTTTGGTTTAAAGAGAGCATATCATCGCCTGACTAAGCTACATATTGCTGTTAACATGTAAAGTAAAAGGTGATTAGTCCAGTAACTTTGAGTGCTAGGTTTGTACAATTACTTGAGAAGTTTGGTTATACCACTATATAGGAGGAAGATAGAATGCGTAAAACAAAAATTGTAGGTACTATTGGTCCAGCAAGTGAAAGTGTAGAAAAGTTAGTTGAACTATTTAACTCTGGTTTAAATGTTTGTCGTTTAAACTTTTCACACGGTGATTTCGAAGAGCATGGTGCACGTATTGTTAACATTCGTGAAGCTGCTAAAAAAACAGGGAAAACAATCGGAATTTTACTTGATACAAAAGGTCCGGAAATTCGTACAAATACAATGGAGAACGGTGCAATTGATTTAGAAGAAGGTTCTGAAATCATCGTTTCTATGCAAGAAGTAGTAGGAACAACTGAAAAGTTCTCAATTACATACCCTGGTCTAGTAGAAGATGTACACCCAGGTTCTAAAATCCTGTTAGACGATGGTTTAATTGGACTGGAAGTATTAGAAGTTAATAAAGCTGCTGGTGAAATCAAAACAAAAGTACTAAACCCAGGTACTTTGAAAAATAAAAAAGGTGTTAACGTACCAAACGTAAGTGTAAACTTACCAGGTATTACAGAAAAAGATGCAAACGACATCGTGTTTGGAATCGAGCAGGGTATTGATTTCATCGCTGCATCTTTCGTTCGCCGTGCGTCTGACGTATTAGAAATTCGTGAACTATTAGAAAAGAATAATGCTCCACACATTCAAATCATTTCAAAAATTGAAAACCAAGAAGGTGTCGATAATATCGATGAAATTCTTGAAGTGTCTGATGGCTTAATGGTTGCTCGTGGTGACTTAGGAGTAGAAATTCCTGCTGAAGAAGTACCGTTAGTACAAAAAGATTTAATTAGAAAATGTAACGAGCTTGGTAAACCTGTTATCACAGCAACACAAATGCTGGATTCTATGCAACGTAACCCACGCCCAACTCGCGCAGAGGCAAGTGACGTAGCGAACGCAATCTTTGATGGTACAGATGCAATTATGTTATCCGGTGAGACTGCTGCTGGTTCTTATCCAATCGAAGCTGTTCAAACAATGCATTCGATTGCATCACGTGCAGAACAAGCTCTAAACTATCGTGAAATCTTACAACAACGCAGCAAGCGAGTAGGTACATCTATTACAGATTCAATCGGTCAATCTGTAGGACATACGGCACTTAACTTAAATGCAAGTGCAATTGTTGCTCCAACTGAAAGTGGATATACGGCAAAAATCGTTTCAAAATACCGTCCACAATCTCCAATCGTAGCGGTAGCAGCAAATGATTCAGTAGCTCGTCGTTTAGCGTTAGTATGGGGAGTAACACCAGTTGTAGGTGAGCGTTGCACAAATATTGATGACATGTTAGAGCATGCTGTAAACGACGCAGTAAAAACGGGCATTGTATCTCAAGGAGATCTAGTTATTATTACAGCAGGTGTACCTGTTGGAGAATCTGGTGCTACAAACCTAATGAAAGTACAAGTTGTAGGTGATGTATTAGCAAAGGGTCAAGGCATCGGTCGTAAATCAGCGGTTGGGCAAGTAGTTATTGCGAAAAGCGCAGCTGAAGCAAACGAAAAAATGACAGAAGGCGCAATTTTAGTTACAAATAGCACAGACCGCGACATGATTAGTGCAGTTGAAAAAGCAAGTGCATTAATTACAGAAGAAGGTGGCTTAACAAGCCATGCAGCTGTTGTAGGGCTAAACTTAAGCATTCCTGTCATTGTAGGCGTAGAAGGCGCAACAGTTACGTTTAAAGATGGACAAGACATTACAGTAGATTCAGCTCGTGGCGTTGTATACAATGGCCATGCAAGCATTCTGTAAGGTATAATTTAAAAAAAGAGAAGGTCTTTACCTTCTCTTTTTCTATAGTCAGATATTAAGGAGAGTTGACGGTGAAATTTCTCGTTCCAATTTTAATTATTATCCCTGCTATTGAAATCACATTATTGCTTACAGTAAGTTCGGAAATTGGTATTTTACCAACATTTTTCTTGATTTTAGCAACGGGAATATTAGGAGCTTATTTAGCAAAGAAGCAAGGTATGAAGACTTTACACAAAGCACGACAGCAAATGAATTCTGGCCAAGTTCCCGGTGAAGCAATTGTAGATGGGCTCTGTATCTTAATCGGTGGTCTTTTACTATTGACCCCGGGCTTCTTTACCGATACAACGGGTTTTTTACTACTTATTCCTGCAACAAGAAAGTTTATCAAACCAACTGTTATGAAGTTATTCCAGCGACTGTTTCAAAATCGCGGAAGGTTTACGATTATTCGCTAAGAATGAAAATCAGGGTACCAACTAAAAAAAGAGTGTGCTATCAATGAGAAAAACTCTCTCATGAAGCACACTTTTATTTTGCAATAATAAAATTTTTAATATCTGTAAATACACCAGCTGAGTGTAGCGTACGAATGATAACCAATAAAATGGGCCCAACAATTAATCCGAGAAAACCAATTAATTTAAAGCCGACAAACAAAGCAATCAAAGTAGCTAAAGGATCTAATCCAATACTCGATGATAGGATTTTAGGTTCCATAATTTGGCGTTGTACGATAACCACTAAGTATAAAACAGATAAACCAACGGCAAAGGAGATATTTCCAGTTGTAAACGTATAAATAATCCAAGGCACGAAGATGAGTCCGGTTCCTAAATAAGGTAGTAAGTCTACAAAGCCGATAAGTAAAGCGATAGTAATTGAATAATCAACTCGTAAAATGAGTAGACCAGTAAGAACAATGATCGTTGTGATGGAAATAAGCGTAAGTTGAGCTTGAATAAATCCAAAAAGTGCTTTTTTTAGCTCTCCGATTACAGCTTCACTACTCTGTTTCACCTTTGGTGGTAAAAAGCTTTTGCTAAATGCAAGGAAACGATTCCAGTCCTTGCTGATAAAGAAGGTAGCAAGTAAGGAAAAAATAACAACAGTTGCGATGTTAGGGAGCCATCCGAGAAAAGTTGGGATCGCTTGTAAAAGTCGCTGTAAAAAGTCTCCGACAGTTGTTGTAATACTACTGCCAACGTTTTGAATATTTGTTAAAATAGTTTCCTGTTGGTTATGGTTTAAGCTGTTAAACATTGAAGCAATTTGGTTATAAAGAGGAATCAGTTTGCTGGCAATAAAGTTTTCGATGTATACGATGACGGCTTCAAAATTAGTTGGAACGACTTTTGCTAGATAGGTTGTACCGGCTATTATTTCAGTCACTAATAGCGTAATCGAGCCTGCTAGAATGGAAAAAATAAGCATGATGGAAATAAGAACAGCAATGTAGCGTTTACACTTTAACGTACGCTCAAAAAAGTTTACGATTGGATTCATGAAGAGTGCAATAATAAAGGCAATGATGAATGGATAAAGCAGCGTTGAAAGGTAATAAATGACTATAAGTGTGGCGCTTAAACCAGTCAATAAGATGACGATTCGTAAAAAACGAACCCAATAGATTTTAGGCAAGCAGCTAACAACCTCCTTTAAAAATAGTTTTGTTAGTATTTTACAACTTTTATGAAAGAGTGAAAAGAAAAAAGTGGGTTTTTCACTAGAAAATAAGATCCAAATAAGCATGAAAGTAATGAAAGGAAGGATGAACGAATGTTTTCACAACCAGTTATGTTTTTAGCTATTTTATTGGTTATAGGATTGATTGCAAAAAATCAGTCGTTAATTATCGCTGTAGGTTTTCTATTAGTTATTAAATTAATAGGTCTAGACAGTAAGGTATTTCCCTATCTACAGTCTAAAGGAATTAATCTAGGTGTGACCGTTATTACAGTTGCGGTATTAGTGCCGATTGCAACAGGTGATATTGGTTTTAAACAATTGGGAGAAGCTATTAAGTCGTCATATGCTTGGGTAGCATTAGCTGCAGGAATTTTAGTGGCAATTATTGCTAAATATGGACTGACTTTATTGTCGGAAGATCCCCATATTACAACGGCTCTTGTATTTGGTACAATCCTAGCTGTGACGCTATTTCAAGGGGTTGCTGTAGGTCCTCTGATTGGTGCAGGAATTGCCTATTTATTTATTAAAATTACAGAGTTATTTTAGTGGAAATTTTTTTATAATAACAATTTTTTTAAAATTTATTTACTCTTTTCATTCACAAAAGTCAGATAATTGTTTATAATATAGTTTGAAGCCGCATCTCATTACATACAATTGTATGATATAACGTATACGATCAAACAACTAAAAAGCATGCTAGATAGCATAAATTCTTTATGTTATTTAGCAATATGAAAATGTAAGCATTTTCTTTTTTGTCAGGGTCTTAAGAAAACCCTATGAGGAATGCTGTGCTTCTATAGAAATGTCTTATGTGATGTGGAATTGAGCCAACGCTCAATGTAATTTATTTTTGTATGTACAATAGGGTGTATGGGGAAATCTTTTCTGTAAAGGAGATGGGAATATGACTGCGACTCGAGGTTTAGAGGGAGTTGTTGCGACAACTTCAGCGGTAAGCTCCATTATTGACGACACGCTAACTTATCGTGGTTACAATATTGATGATTTAGCAGACTATGCTACATTTGAAGAAGTAGTTTATTTGCTTTGGCATGGAAAATTACCAAATAAAGAAGAATTATCTATTTTTTCTAGGTTACTAGCAGAGAATGCTAAATTACCTCATGAAGTATTAAATCATTTCAAAACATATCCAATTAAAGACGTTCATCCAATGGCAGCTTTAAGAACAGCTGTATCACTAATTGGCTTGTACGATCCAGAAGCAGACCTAATGGATGAAGAAGCTAATTATCGTAAGGCAGTTCGCCTACAAGCCAAATTACCGACAATTGTAACAGCCTTTTCACGCATTCGCAAAGGGATGGATCCAATTGAACCAAATGAAAACTATAGCATTGCAGCCAACTTCTTGTACATGTTAACGGGGAATGAACCGACTGACATCGAAGTTGAAGCATTTAATAAAGCACTTGTCTTACACGCTGACCATGAGCTAAATGCATCTACATTTACCGCTCGCGTCTGTGTGGCAACTCTCTCAGATATTTATTCTGGTATTACAGCAGCAATCGGAGCCTTAAAAGGACCTCTTCATGGTGGTGCAAATGAAGCCGTTATGAAAATGCTATCTGATATTGAAACGGTAGAAAATGCAGAGCCGTATATTCGTAGTAAGTTAGCAAATAAAGAGAAGATTATGGGCTTTGGTCACCGAGTGTATCAGCAAGGGGATCCACGTGCTAAACATTTGAGAGAGATGTCTGAGAAGCTTACAAAACAAGCTGGAGACTCTACTCTTTATGAAATGTCTGTAAAGATTGAAGAGATTGTTACAAGTGAGAAGAAGCTACCACCAAACGTAGACTTCTATTCCGCTTCTGTCTATCACAGTCTAGGAATTGATCATGATTTGTTTACACCAATCTTTGCTGTAAGCCGCGTATCAGGTTGGGTAGCACATATTTTAGAACAGTATTCAAACAATCGATTAATTCGTCCACGTGCCGATTATATCGGCGAAGGAAAGCAAGCGTATATTCCGATTGAGCAAAGAGATTAACTTTTATGTAAGAAAGTGCTCAGCGTAAGTTGAGCACTTTATAATAAGCTATTAATCTATTAAGCTTTAAAACTTCAAGGGGGTTATTTTTATGACAAACGGACAAAAAATTACGGTAACAAACGGAGTATTAAATGTACCTAACAATCCAGTAATTCCATATATCGAAGGAGACGGAATTGGTCCGGATATTTGGGCAGCAGCATCTCGTGTATTAGAAGCAGCTGTTGAAAAAGCATATGATGGCGAAAAAGAGATTGTTTGGAAAGAAGTATTAGCAGGGGAAAAAGCATTCAACGAAACTGGCGAGTGGCTACCAGCTGAAACATTAGATGTTATTCGTGAGTACATAATCGCGATTAAGGGACCATTAACAACGCCAGTAGGTGGAGGAATCCGTTCACTAAACGTTGCTTTACGTCAAGAGTTAGATTTGTTTACTTGCTTACGTCCAGTACGTTATTTCGAAGGTGTTCCATCACCAATTAAACGTCCAGAAGATACGGACATGGTTATCTTCCGTGAAAATACAGAGGATATCTATGCTGGTATCGAGTATGCAAAAGGTTCTGAAGAAGTTCAAAAGTTAATCAACTTCTTACAAACTGAAATGGGCGTTAATAAAATCCGTTTCCCTGAAACATCAGGTATTGGAATTAAGCCAGTATCATCTGAGGGTACAGAGCGCTTAGTTCGCGGAGCAATTAACTATGCAATCGAACACGGTCGTAAGTCTGTAACGCTTGTTCATAAAGGAAACATCATGAAGTTTACTGAAGGTGCCTTCAAAAACTGGGGTTATGAATTAGCTGAAAAAGAATTCGGCGATAAAGTATTTACTTGGGCTCAATATGACCGCATCGTTGAAAAAGAAGGAAAAGATGCTGCAAATAAAGCACAAGCAGAAGCGGAAGCAGCTGGCAAAATTATCGTAAAAGATTCAATTGCAGATATCTTCTTACAGCAAATCTTAACTCGTCCTCGTGAGTTTGACGTAGTTGCAACAATGAACTTAAATGGTGACTATATTTCTGATGCTTTAGCTGCGCAAGTAGGTGGAATTGGTATTGCACCGGGTGCTAACATTAACTATGAAACTGGACATGCAATCTTTGAAGCAACACATGGTACTGCTCCTAAATATGCAGGTCTAGACAAAGTAAACCCTTCATCTGTATTATTATCAGGTGTGTTAATGCTAGAACATTTAGGCTGGACTGAAGCAGCTGCGCTTGTAATGGAATCAATGGAAAAAACAATCGCTTCTCAAGTAGTAACATATGATTTTGCTCGCTTAATGGATGGAGCGAAAGAAGTAAAATGCTCTGAGTTTGCAGATGAGTTAATTAAAAACTTAGGAAATCAAGTAACAGTATAATAGTAAACGAGAACGATTTGGGGGAATTAACATGTCAAACAAACGAAAAAAAGTCTCAGTTATTGGTGCTGGCTTTACAGGTGCAACAACTGCGTTTTTGATCGGACAAAAAGAATTAGCTGACGTTGTATTGGTGGATATTCCACAGGCAGAAAACCCAGCTAAAGGTAAAGCGTTGGATATGTTAGAAGCAGGCCCAGTACAAGGTTTTGACGCTAATATTACAGGAACAGCTAACTATGAAGATACAGCTGACTCTGATGTCGTCATTATTACGGCTGGTATTGCACGTAAACCTGGTATGAGCCGTGACGATTTAGTTACGACAAACCAAAAGGTAATGAAGTCTGTAACGCAAGAAATTGTTAAATACTCACCAAATTGTTATATTATCGTGTTAACCAATCCAGTTGATGCGATGACGTATACAGTATTTAAAGAATCAGGATTTCCAAAAAATCGTGTAATTGGTCAGTCTGGTGTACTAGATTCGGCTCGTTTCCGTACATTTGTAGCACAGGAACTGAATGTATCAGTTAAGGACGTTACTGGCTTTGTACTAGGAGGACACGGTGACGATATGGTTCCTCTTGTGCGCTACTCATACGCAGGTGGAATTCCGCTTCAAACGTTAATTCCACAAGATCGCTTAAATGCTATCGTGGAGCGTACGCGTAAAGGTGGCGGCGAGATTGTAAACCTTTTAGGAAATGGTAGTGCTTATTATGCACCTGCTGCATCTCTCTTAGAAATGACAGAAGCTATCCTAAAAGATCAGCGTCGTATCTTACCTGCAATTGCGTACTTAGAAGGTGAATATGGCTACAGTGGTATTTACCTTGGTGTACCAACAGTTCTAGGTGCCAATGGTATTGAGCAAGTGATTGAATTAGAACTAACTGAACAAGAAAAAGCAGCTTTAGATCAATCTGCTGATTCAGTTAAAAATGTGATGAGCGTTCTTGTTTAAAAATAGATAAGCACTTGGTAAACGGTGTGGTAAAAAGCATCATTTATAAAAGAAAAACAGGAAAATTCGAGGGAAACCTCGAATTTTTTTGTTGTAGAAGTTTCACTGCTTTAGACAAGAACTGTTCGCATGATTAGCGATCGTTCATGAAAGCTACAAAGAGAAAGGATGAAGTAGCAATGGTGCTAGGGAAAAAACAAAAGATTGGAAGAACCATAAAACAAATCCAAGTTGGCGAAAAGCTTTCACTTACTGAACGCATAGAGGACAAGGATATTCTTCTATATCTAGGCTTAACAAATGACGCCAATCCCCTTTATATTCAGCATGATTATGCTGCGCAAACGACGTTTAAAAAGCCGATTGTTCCAGCAATTATGATCAATGGAATGATGACAGCGGCTATCTCCAAATATTTGCCGGGTCCAGGAAGTCATATTCTAAAGCAAACCGTTGCATTTCCTAAGCGTATTTACCATTACAGTACAGTCGAGTTTTTATTTGAAGTAGTTAATAAAAATATGGACGAAAAGACAATTACAATTGATGTACAGGCAACAGATGAGAATGAAGAGAGCGTTGTACAAGCTCAATTTATTGTATGTCCTCCTCAAGAACTATCGATTGCCGAAACACATGAGTTTGAGAACTTTTAATGCAGTGACAAACGGGCCTCCTTTTTAATTAGGGGGCTTGTTTATTGGCATAATATTATGAAATGCCTTTGAGAACTTTAAGGAATCAGTGTATGATAATGACATACATATAGACAAAATATTGGGTGAAGTGGCGTTTAAAATGAATTGATGGAGGCTTATGTTACGAACATGAATAAGAGATTATTAGTAGTAGACGATGAACAGTCAATCTCAACATTATTACAGTATAACCTGCAGCAAGCTGGTTTTGAGGTCAGCACGGCAATGGATGGAGAAGAAGGGTACAATAAAGCACTGGAAGAAAACCCAGATTTAATCGTGTTAGACTTAATGCTTCCCAAAATGGATGGAATTGAAGTGTGCAAAAAGCTTAGACAGCAGAAAGTTATGACGCCTATATTAATGTTAACGGCTAAGGATGATGAGTTTGATAAAGTGTTAGGTTTAGAACTTGGAGCAGATGACTATATGACAAAACCGTTTAGTCCACGAGAAGTTGTTGCTCGGGTAAAGGCCATACTTCGTCGTTCTCAAATTAGTAATCAAGCCAATCAGGAAGAAGAGGATGGAGAAAGAATCTTTATTGGAGATTTAAAAATTCTTCCCGAGCATTACGAAGCTTATTTTCAGCAAGAGCAGCTAGAATTAACGCCAAAAGAGTTTGAACTATTATTATATTTATCAAAACATAAAGGGCGAGTGCTGACGCGTGATCAGTTATTAAGTGCCGTTTGGAATTATGACTTTGCGGGTGATACAAGGATTGTAGATGTCCATATTAGTCATTTGCGTGAAAAGATTGAAAGCAATACAAGAAAACCAATTTATATTAAAACCATTCGTGGTTTAGGATATAAATTAGAGGAACCAAAGGTAGATGAATAAGTTCCGCTCGCGCTTACTTTTTGCACTGCTAACGTTAATTATTGTGGTACTGGTTTGTTTAGGCTTATTATTAGCTCAGCTTTTCAAAAATTTCTATTTTCAAACCTTTCAAGAACGGATGGAAAAAGAAGCTGAGCTTGTCGAACTTTTTATTGGGAAAGAAGGCCTGACAAATCCAACTCTTCAAGAAAATGTAGATTCGATTAGTGAGTCATTAAGTGTTCGAGCAACTATTATTAACAATGACGGTACAATTCTTGTAGATTCAAATGCAAGTAGTCACAATGGCTCTTTGGAAAACACTCGTATACTCCAAGAGGTAATAAAGAAGCAAAGCGTGAATCAGGAAGCATTCAGCCGCATCGAAGAAAATCATGACCTCTACTATTATGGTGTGCCACTTGTCATTGACGGTCAGAAAGAAGGGTTTGTTGTTTTAAGTACTTCTTTTGCGTCATTAAATCAAGTCAATCAACAAATATGGGGGCTGTTAATTGGAAGTCTTGGCGTTGCGTTAATCGTCATTTTATTACTAGGAATAAAGATTATGAATCGCTATACCAGACCAATTGAATCGGCTACTCAGGTAGCCATGGAGCTAGCAAAAGGCAATTATAAAGCTCGTACTTATGAAGATTATATGGATGAAACAGGAATGCTAAGTCAATCCATTAATGCATTAGCCCGTAATTTACAAGAGTTAATTCGTAGCCAAGAGATGCAACAAGATCGCCTGCGGACGCTCATTGAAAATATGGGTAGCGGGATGATTTTAATTGATAGTCGCGGCTATATTAACCTAGTAAATCGAGCTTATAAAGAACAATTTCAAATAAAGATGAATGATTTCTTATATCACCTATACTATGAAGTGTTTGAACATAAAGAAGTCGTTTCCCTAGTAGAAGAGATTTTTATGACAGAAGTGAAGGTTCGCAAACATGTTGTACTCTCTCGAAATATCGAACGTCGACATTATGATGTATACGGAGCGCCAATTATCGGATTAAATGATGAATGGAAGGGGATTGTTCTGGTTTTTCATGACATAACAGAACTTAAGAAACTAGAGCAGGTTCGCCGAGACTTTGTTGCTAACGTATCTCATGAGTTAAAGACACCCATCACATCAATTAAAGGCTTTAGTGAAACGCTTTTAGATGGTGCTATGGAGGAACCAGAGCTAAGAAAGCAGTTTCTATCGATTATCATGAATGAAAGTCAACGGATGGAAACGTTAATACAAGATTTGTTAGATTTATCAAAAGTGGAACAGCAAGGTTTTCAGCTAAACGTTCAAGCCATTAATATTAATACGCTTCTTTATGAAATCGTTATGGTTCTTTCTAATCGAGCAAAAGAGCGAGGAATTGATCTTCAAATTGAAACACTTGAAGAAGAATGTTTAATTGAAGCAGATATCCAGAGGTTAACCCAAATCTTTATGAACTTAATTAGCAACGCATTGAATTATACGATGCCAAGCGGTAAAGTTCATATTCGAATTGAAGAAAAATTAGACAAAGTCCTTGTTCATATCACCGATACAGGGATTGGCATCGCACAAGAAGAAATTCCTCGAATTTTTGAACGCTTTTATCGCGTAGATAAAGCAAGAAGTAGAAATTCCGGTGGTACAGGTCTTGGACTAGCAATTGTCAAACATCTTGTAGAAGCACATAAAGGGCATATTGACGTACAGAGTAAAGTGAATGAAGGGACAACTTTTTCTGTCACGTTAAATAAATACTTAGAAAACTAAGCAAATGTTTACGTTCCTTTTACAAAGCATTTAAGGAAGCTTAATATAAGCTTGTTATACTTTTCTATGGAAACCCCTTCATCCAAGGAGCCAATTTTGGAAGACGAGAGGAGTCTTCATACTCCTTTCGTCCATTTTTTTTATAACATAAGACAAAGGTATTATTCTATAAAGGATAATGCCTTTTTTGTTTATATCATTTATAATTAGGGCGCATTCTTAGTTCGAATTATGCATGAAACTAGTTTCTGGTAAAAAACTAACTGTAATTAGATAGATTAGTTTTTGTTGTTGAGAGGAAACTTTTGATAAAATAGAATAAACGTTCTTTTTTTGAAATGGAGGATTATTCATGTCCAAGAAATTAGTATTAATAGACGGCAATAGTATCGCATATCGTGCATTTTTTGCTCTGCCTTTACTGAATAACGATAAAGGTATACATACAAACGCAATTTACGGATTTACAACGATGTTAATGCGCATTTTAGAAGAAGAGAAACCAACACATCTTCTTGTAGCATTTGATGCTGGTAAAACAACTTTTCGTCATAAAACATTTACAGAGTATAAAGGTGGAAGGCAAAAAACGCCTCCTGAGCTATCAGAGCAATTTCCATTTATTCGAGACCTGCTAGATGCCTATGGAATAAAGCGCTATGAGCTAGAGAATTACGAAGCCGATGACATTATTGGTACATTAGCAAAGCAAGCTGAAAAAGAGAACTTTGAGGTGAAAGTAATTTCAGGTGACAAAGATTTACTTCAGCTTGTTTCAGAACACATAACAGTAGGTATCACGCGAAAAGGTATTACAGATGTTGATGCCTATACGCCAGCTTTAATCGATGAGAAGTATGGCATTAAAGCTATGCAAATTATTGATATGAAGGGACTTATGGGTGACTCTTCTGATAATATTCCAGGTGTTCCTGGAGTTGGAGAAAAGACGGCTCTGAAATTATTAAAAGAGTTTGGAACAGTTGAAAACGTCTTAGAATCAATCGATCAAGTGAGTGGTAAAAAATTAAAAGAAAAGCTATCAGATAACAAAGAGCAGGCACTCATGAGTAAAGAGCTTGCTACAATCGACACAAACGCACCTATTGAAGTGAGCTTGGAAGCTGTTGCGTATCAAGGTGAAAACAGTGAAAAGCTTGTAGCACTATTTAAAGAACTTGGCTTTAATTCTCTTTTAGATAAATTTGGTGGCGATTCAGAGGAAAGTAGCTCTTTTGAAGAGCTTGAATACAAGATAGTGAACAGTGTAGACAACGAGATATTAACAAACGATGCTGCGCTTGTTGTGGAAGGATATGAAGAAAACTATCACCATGATCAGCTGCTAGGTTTTGGTATTAGCAATGAAAATGGCCATTTTTTCATTGGAAAATCAGTAGCTTTAGGGTCCTCTGAATTTGTGAACTGGTTACAGGATCAATCAATGAAAAAGACTGTATTTGATGGAAAAAGAATGGTCGTTTCAATGCGATGGGAAGGCTATGAGATTAAAGGAATTGAACAGGACATTATGATTGCTTCTTACATCTTAAATCCTGCTGAAGCCAACGATGATCTAGCTACAATTGCTAAGCTAAAAGGATATACGCAAGTGAGCTCTGATGAAGTGGTATACGGAAAAGGGGCAAAAAAATCAGTACCTGAAGTAGGAGAATTAGCAGAACATGTTGCTAGAAAAGCAGCGGCTCTTCAATTTTTAAAAGAAAAGCTGCTAGCCGAGCTAAAAGAAAATGAGCAGTATGACTTATATGAACAGCTCGAAATGCCCCTGTCATTTGTATTAGCTGATATGGAATATCAAGGAGTGAAAATTGACCATAACCGCTTAGATGAATTAGGGAAAACCATTCATGAACGTCTGAAGGAATTAGAAGCTACTATTTATAGTTATGCTGGAGAAGAATTTAACATTAATTCAACGAAGCAGTTAGGCGTTATTTTGTTTGAAAAGCTTGAGCTCCCTGTTATCAAAAAGACAAAAACAGGCTATTCTACTTCCGCAGACGTGTTGGAGCAGTTAGCTGATAAGCATGACATTATCCAAGAAATTTTAGAATACCGTCAGCTTGGCAAGCTCCAGTCCACATATGTGGAAGGGCTAAAGAAAGTCATCCATTCCGATCAGAAAGTTCATACGCGTTTTAATCAAACTCTAACGCAAACAGGGCGCTTAAGCTCAGTTGATCCGAACCTGCAAAATATTCCAATACGCTTAGAAGAAGGGAAAAAAATACGTTCAGCTTTTGTCCCGTCAAAGAAAGGTTGGGTAATCTTTGCTGCTGACTATTCTCAAATCGAGCTACGCGTTTTAGCGCATATTGCAGCTGATGAAAAACTAATTGAGGCATTTACAGAAGATCTCGATATCCATACAAAAACGGCTATGGACGTGTTCCATGTAGCAAAAGAGGACGTGACGTCTAATATGAGGCGTCAAGCAAAAGCGGTTAACTTCGGAATTGTGTATGGTATTAGTGACTATGGGTTATCACAGAACCTCGGGATTACGCGAAAAGAAGCGGCAAAGTTCATTGAGCGCTACCTGGAAAGCTTTCCTGGTGTTCAAGAATATATGGCGGATATTGTACGTCAAGCAAAAGAAGCGGGATACGTAACAACTTTATTGCATCGTCGTCGCTATCTGCCAGAGATTACAAGTCGCAACTTTAATCTGAGAAGCTTTGCTGAGAGAACGGCTATGAACACACCTATTCAAGGAACAGCTGCTGATATTATCAAAAAAGCAATGATTGAAATGGCAAAGCGATTAAAAGAAGAGAAATTAGAAACAAAGCTTCTTCTTCAAGTACATGATGAGCTTATCTTTGAAGCGCCAAAACATGAAATTGAAATTCTTGAGCGTATTGTTCCAGAGGTGATGGAAAGTGCACTAAAATTAGATGTACCTTTAAAAGTAGATTACTCGTATGGTGCTACTTGGTTTGACGCTAAGTAAACAACAATGAATTAGCAAAGAGAGGTGGATAAGGTGCCCGAATTACCAGAAGTTGAAACGGTTCGCCGCACGCTCATTCATTTAGTAAAAGGAAAAACAATTGATGAAGTAAAAGTAACATGGCCAAATATCATTAAGCGACCAGTTGAAGTTGAACAGTTTTGTGATGCACTAAAGGGACAGACGATTCAAGATGTACACCGTCGAGGGAAATTTCTAAAAATCATTTTAGATAACTACGTATTAGTTTCTCACCTCCGAATGGAAGGTAAGTATGCTCTTGCTGAGAAGGATGAACCAATTGATAAGCATACACATGTTATTTTTCTGTTTAAGGATGGTACGCAGTTAAGGTATAAAGATGTACGAAAATTTGGGACCATGCATTTATTTCAACCAGGAGAAGAAGAGCTCTCACCACCTCTAAGTACACTGGGTCCGGAGCCTTTTGAAGAACTGTTTACAGCGGAAGTTCTAAAAAACCGAATCGGTCGAACGAGTCGAAAAATTAAGGCGGTTTTATTAGACCAACAAGTGGTCGTTGGGCTTGGGAATATCTATGTGGATGAAGCGCTTTTCCGAGCTCGTATACATCCTGAGCGTGTAGCAAGCCAGCTCACCGATGAGGAGTTGGACCGTTTGCATAAAGAAATCGTAGCAACTCTACAGGAAGCGGTTGAAAAAGGTGGAAGTACCATTCGATCCTACGTAAATACTCAAGGAGAGATGGGGATGTTTCAGCTTCAGCTTTATGTTTATGGTAAAAAAGACGAACCTTGTGTTGTATGTGGCACTCCGATTAAGAAATATGTAGTAGCGGGAAGAGGTACGCATATTTGTCCAAGTTGCCAGAAGCTTGAAGAATAATAACAATGGATGGGCTCCTTTCATATACTTTAGATAGATGAAATGGAAGGAGCTCTTTAAGATGATTTCACTTTCTTTAATACTAGTAGCTTTTGCAGTAAGCCTAGATAGCTTCAGCGTAGGATTAACATACGGATTGCGAAAACTTAAAATTCCGTTTAAATCAATTTTAATTATTGCTTGTTGTTCCGCGTTTACATTAACGCTTGCGATGTTTGTCGGCAAAATGATTACGCATTTATTTTCTCCGGCTGCGCTTGACACCATTGGTGGCATTATTTTTGTATTGTTGGGCATGTGGATTTTGTATCAATTTTTTCGTCCTGAAGAAGAGGAAACAGCAAAGCTGGAAGAAAAAATCATTTTTAAAGTAGAAATAAAATCCATTGGCTTGGTCATTAATATTTTGAAAAAGCCGACGACAGCAGATTTAGATAAATCAGGCTCTATTACGGGAGTTGAAGCGTTAATTTTAGGTATCGCGTTATCATTGGATGCATTTGGAGCTGGAATAGCAGCAGCTTTATTAGGTTATTCGCCAGTCATATTGGCCATCGCAGTAGCGGCAATGAGCTTTATTTTCCTTACATTAGGAATTCAAATTGGAAAATGGTTTTCTAAACTAGCTTGGATGAGGATGTTTTCATTTGTACCAGGTGTTGTATTGATTTTAATGGGAATATTGAGATTATAAGAAGTAAAAGGGAGAACATTATGACGATTGTTGTTGGTTTAACGGGTGGAATCGCTAGTGGAAAAAGTACGGTCTCAGCGATATTCCGTGAAATGAATATACCGGTAATCGATGCTGATCAGATTGCAAAAGAAGTCGTTCAGAACGGTAGAGTCGCTTATAGTAAGATTGTTGAGGCATTTGGAAAAGAGATTTTACAAGAAGATCTAGAAATTAATCGTGCTGCTCTTGGTCAGATTATCTTTCATAACGAACAGGAGCGTCAAAAGCTCAATTCAATTGTACACCCGGAAGTTCGAAGTGAAATGTTAAAGCAAAAAGAACAATTGATTGCTGAGCAATATCAGCTAGTTGTGTTGGATATTCCACTTTTGTTTGAAAGCAAATTAACGTATCTAGTAGACCAAGTTATTGTTGTCCATGTAAATGAACTTGTGCAGCTTGAGAGACTACAAAAAAGAAATAACCTCTCTAAAGAAGATGCATTAGCGAGAATTAAGTCTCAACTGCCTTTAACTGAAAAGGCAAAGATGGCAGATTTTATTATTGATAACAATGGAAGTATAGATGAAACAAAAGAGCAAGTTATAAAACTTGTATCAAAATTAACAAATTGAGTTGGAGAGAAGTCATTCTTTCCAGCTTTTTTTAATATATGTAGAATAAGACAACAAAATAATGTGCAATAATTCTTCATTTTAAAATTATTTATGTTATACTATTTTGTATAAAAAGTTAATTAGTATAACATATTTGTTAGGGGGAATAACCATGAAAGCACGAATTGCAATTAATGGTTTTGGGAGAATTGGAAGAATGGTTTTTCGAACAGCGATTGAAGAGGAAAAATTAGATATTGTTGCAATTAATGCAAGCTATCCTGCAGAAACTTTAGCGCATTTAATCAAATATGACTCCATTCATGGTCCATTTGCTGGAGAAGTTATCTGTGAAACAGATGCGTTGATTGTAAATGGTAAAAGAATTCAGCTACTTGACTCGCGAGATCCACTCTTATTACCATGGAAACAATTACAAATTGATTTAGTAATTGAAGCAACTGGAAAATTTAATTCTAGAGAAAAAGCGCAGTTACATATTGAGGCTGGTGCTCAAAAAGTTGTCTTAACGGCACCTGGTAAAGATGAAGATGTCACAATTGTAATGGGAGTAAATGAAAAGGTGCTGGATGTGCATAAGCATCACATTATCTCAAATGCATCTTGTACGACAAACTGCCTAGCGCCTGTTGTCAAGGTATTAGACGAGGCTTTTACTATTGAGAACGGTTTAATGACAACGGTTCACGCATATACGAACGACCAAAAAAATATTGATAACCCACATAAAGATTTACGACGCGCGCGCGCATGCGGTCAGTCCATTATTCCTACAACAACTGGGGCTGCCAAAGCATTATCACTTGTGCTTCCTCATCTCAGTGGGAAATTACATGGTATGGCGCTGCGAGTTCCAACGCCAAATGTATCGCTTGTAGACCTCGTTGTTGATGTTAGGAAAGCGGTAACAAAAGAAGCGGTGAATAAAGCGTTTATTCAATCCGCAGAAGGTCCACTACAAGGAATACTGGCATTTACAACAGAACCGTTAGTATCAATTGATTTCAATACAAACCCCAATTCAGCAATCATTGACGGCTTATCAACCATGGTCATGGATGAACATAAAATTAAAGTATTAGCGTGGTACGATAACGAATGGGGATACTCACAAAGAGTAGTCGATTTAGTAAAATATATTACAGCAGAGATGATTCAAAATTCAAAGCTAAAGGTTGGATAAATGAGGCTGGGACAAAAGGTCTCTATAATCGAAAAAAGGTGAAGTCGCCGGTGCGACTTCGCCTTTTTTCAATTATTTTAAAGATATAAAGGCAAGATCTCACCCCCTTGCCACATATTTTCGTATATTCACGGCCATTAGTGCGAGGCCGGTTTCGTTTTCGACTTTGGATTTCCCACGAACAGAAAATCGTGTGAAACCTAAATTAGCCTTCAAGAATCCAAAAACTGGCTCCACGTCCATTTTACGTT